>DATGGJ010000583.1:0-7231 GCA_035308585.1 Terriglobales bacterium | reverse complement strand
CAGCAAAAACTGATGCGCCACTCGGATATCCGTACCACGATGAACATTTACGGGGATGCGGTGACGGATGACATCCGGGAGGCCTGTGAGAAAGTAGCTCGGATAGCTCTGAAACTGACCTAACGGATTTGCAGCGGATTTGCGGACCCGTAAGTTGTTGAATCTGTGGGGTGGGAGATGGGAATCGAACCCACAACGTCCGGAGCCACAGTCCGGTGCTCTGCCAGTTGAGCTACTCCCACCACTCTTTTGCATTATAACAACCGTTGTCCGGAGATGCCCGGTGCGGCCAGCGCCGCGTGTCACGCGTCACATTCCTCGGCAGAGACGAACGCGCGGCGGCCTGACCACTGGCAACTGACCACTGGCAACGGCTTCTTCCGGCTTCTGCAAGTCCACCACCGCCACCCATTGCCCGCCCAGCCGTTTTTCGAAAACGATCTCTCCCCCCAGCAGGCGAGCGGCAATCTCCGGCGGCAAATCGCGGTGATAGCCGAAAAACCGAGTCTTGATACGGTCCCACGCTGGCCACTCACCCAGCAGCTTGCGCGGCGGCTCGTACTTGGTGGAAAACAGCAAGGCCACGTCGAACTGTGTCCTGGAATCCGCCGCCGCCATCATGCGGGCTAGGGAAAAATCATCAATGCTCAGCACCCGCATCGGCTGCTTCACAAAGCCCAGGTACGGCTGGCTGAGTTCCTCCGAAGCCGGCCAGGCTGTCAGCACTCGCGCGTGGGCGTAACGCGTGCTCACCAGCTGGTCCGCGGCCTGGTGCAGCACAAGGTAATCTCGATAGGCAAGGTTGTCTTCGGGGGCAAATCCCCAGGGCGGATTCACGAACAGCCCCAGCGCGAATCCCAGGCACACGATGCCAACCACCGCCCTCCAGCTGGCAATGCGCCGCCACAGTGTGGAGATGCAAATGATGATGACCAGCGGCACTACCGGAAGCATGTAACGCGCCAGCACCGCTCCACCCACCACGGAGAGTGCGGCCACGTAGGCCACCAGTACTGCCGCAAAAGCCGCCTGCGCCGCGGGCGCGATTCGCGGCCGCTCTCCCCATTCATCCTCGACGGGCGGAAACCACATGGCCATGGCCGCCGCTGCCGTCAGCAGAAACAGGTTCATATAACCCGCTGCCTGCCACGCCCGCTGCACTCCAGCGATCGCAATGCGTAGCGGGTTCAGCGTGTCCAGCAGGTTGTAGCGGACGAACTCGGCGTTGCCCAGCGGGTTGCCCGTGTGCCAGTAGCGGTAAGCAAACCATAGTCCCAGCGCAATCACAGCAGCCAGCAACGCCGCCGCCCGGCGCCAGCTGCGCTGGGGAAATAAACAGATCACAGCATTCCATTTCAGAAACGGACACACTGCTTCCCAGGTCAGCAGAGCCAGGGGCGCGAGGACGGCGGTTTCCTTGGCCAGCGCGGCCAGGCAGAACCATGCCGCCATGGTCCACTCCCGCTCCCGGATATAGGCGTCCAGGCCCCAAATGGTGAGCGCTGCCGCTGCCAGGTCCAGGTGGGCCAGCGAACTCTGAGCGAAAAACACGGGATAAAGCCCGGTGCACACCGTAGCCGCGATTGCCACCTGGCGATTGGCCACCTGTTCCGCTAAGCGAAACACGCCCAGCAGCGCGAAAGCCGCCACCAGCAGCATGGCCAGCCGGGTTACGAGGGCAGTGAATCCCGCCACTTTCCACCACAAGGCCAGGTAAGCCATCACCAGGGGAGGATGGGCATTAGGCAAGGTGGAGTGAGGAATCAGGCTGCCGCTGAGCAGCAGGTCGCGCGCCGCCGGCACAAAATAGCCCGCCTCATCCCAGAAATAAGGCAGGCGCAGCAGGGGAGCATGGGTCAGCACCAGGACGGCGAACAAGCCGGCCAACAAAAGAGCCGCCGCCGCCCAGGACGATTCCCGCGCGTTTCCTTTCCTCCCTGCTGTCTTAGTGGACCGGCCCGCTGGCCGCCATGCGTGGATCGAGCTTGATTTCTCCAAACGTGTTCTCGTAGCTGACGATGTTCTGCTGCAGGATGTGCAGCAGCGCCTTGGCCTGTTGCGGGCTCAGATAGATGCCCTGAAAATTGTGCACTTCGACCTCGCTCTCGCTCTGCTGTTGCAGCGTGCCGAAGACCAGAAAGAAATCCCACACGTTCACCCGCACCTGCACGCTATTAGCGTAGCTCTCGCGGTAGTCGGGGCGGTTCACCAGCTTGATGTTGGGCTGCACGGGTATGGCCATAGCGTAGAAGTCTAACAGGATAGAACCGGGGAGTCAGGACTCAGGACTCGGCCGCTCAGTTCCTTGCTGGCCCAGCCCCGACAACTGACTTAACCAAGGACCACCAACTATGGCTTGGACGTGCCTTCCCTGACTCCTAATTCTGCCTGACTCCCGCTGTTTGACTTCCTCGTCCTCCCGATGTACATTCCGCTCGGTACCCGGCCCCGCCTCGAAGTCAATCAATCCCAGGTAAATTCGCAGCCTCACCAGAGAAAGGAGCAGGTATGACCAGGCTCACAGCTATTGCTCTAGCCCTCTTTTGCCTCCTCGGCGCGCTCGCAGCGCAGGAGAATCAATCCAGCAGCAAGACCGCCAAATACGTTTACTACGAGGATGCCAAGGTTAACAGCGGCAAATTCCGGGTGTTCGCCAAGACGACGGCGGAATTCCGCGAGGCCGCGGCCACCGCGGCCCCAGACTCATATTGGATCGTAGGTTCGCCTATGACCGGCGACACCAGCACTTTCGTCTTCGTAACCTTCCAGGACAGCATGGCCGGCGTGGAAAAGTTCGCCACCTCCATGGACAAGGCCGCCCAAACGGTCATGGCCAAGGACGCCAACTTCGAACAGGAAAGTGCGGAAAGTGATGGCGGCGCCCAGTTGGCCATCGCCAAGTACAACGACGAAATCTCCTATCGTCCGGATATGGTGCCGCTGGCCGACACTGCTTATTGGTCCTCGGAGACCGTCAGCTTGCGTCCCGGTTGCGGTCACGACTTCAACGAGGCTGCCAAGCAGGTTATCGAACTGCACAAGAAAGCCGGGGATAATGACCACTGGATCGCTTACGACATTATGAGTGGTCCGGATCTGCCCGCCGTGCTTTTTGTTCAGCCCATGAAGTCTCTGGCGGAAGAAGATGAGGAACCGCCGGCTGCGGCCAAGGAGATTTTCCAGAGCCCCATGGTGCGCAACATGCTCAGTCACGTCTCCAGGGAGTGTATTACGCATGTGAGTTCCGCGTATTTCAAGGTGGAACCCAGCCTCAGCCGTCCCATGCCGGCGCTGGTGAGCGCCAACCCCAGCTTCTGGACGGTGAAGGAAGAAACCGCCTCCGTTGCGCCCATGAAGAAGGGCAAGAAGAAGAAAATGTAAGACCGGTGTTTCGCCGTCAGAAAATGTGTGTCATCCGGACCCAGCGGGCGGAAGCGCTTACCGCCCGCTTGTTTTTTGCTAAACTCTGCCCATGGCGCACGAGGTCGTCCTCTATTCCCGCAAGGGCTGCCATCTTTGCGAGATAGTTAAAGAGTCGCTCTCCAAGCTCTCCCGCCAGGCGCAATTCACCTGGCAGGAGATTGATGTGGACTCCGACGATCTCCTCCGCCGCCAGTTCACCGACGAGGTCCCCGTAGTCTTTATTAACGGCAAAAAAGCTTTCAAATACCGCATGAACGAGCAGGATTTCCTGCGCAAGCTTGTCCGCCGACACGGGGATTGACGATTGATGATTTACGATTGATGATGGTGAGCCGTTGACGGTTTACGATTGAAGATTGACGATTGAAAACCAGTTGTGCGCCGCTGGCTCGGCGGCAGTAAGCCTATTTTTTCCATTCGTCCATCGAAAATCATCAATCCTCAATTGCTTGGTTCAATCGTCAATCGAAAATCTTCAATTGCATGCGCACCCGCCTCTACGCTGATCCGCACGGCGTCTTCCTTCACGACGCCATTCTTCAGGCCTGCTCCCGCTTCGGGGAAAAGCTTGCCCTCATTGACACAGCGTGTTCTCCCCCCCGTCGTTTTACTTATGGCGAGTACGGGGAAACCGTCGAACGCCTGGCCCGCGGCCTGGTCGCCGCCGGCCTGCAGCCCGGAGAAACGCTGGCCATCTATCTGCCTAATTCCTGGGAATTCTGCGCCGCCTACCACGCCGCTACTCTGGCCGGCGGCCTTGCTACTCTGCTCAACCCCAGCTACCGCGAGCGCGAAGTCCGGTACCAGTTGGAAAATTCCGCGGCCGCCATGCTCATCACCGACGGCCGCGTTCGCGGCATGAATCTCTCCGGTATCCCCGCCCTGCGGCGGGTTTACATCACGGGCGGAGATTTCTCCGAACTGCTGCGCCCTGCTGCCGCGCCGCTGCCTTCGCCGCAACAGACCTCGCAGCAGGCCATCGCCGCCCTGCCCTATTCCAGCGGCACCACCGGCCTGCCCAAGGGCGTCATGCTCTCCCACTTCAACCTGGTCGCCAACATTTACCAGATCATCGGCCCTGACGGCTCTGCTTTTCGTCATGATGACGTGTTGCTCTGTTTCCTGCCCCTGTACCACATTTACGGTCTCAACGTGGTGCTGAGTCCGCTTATGGTGCTTGGCTCAACCATCGTGCTCATGCCCCGATTTGATACCGGCGCTGCGGTGCGCCTTATCACCGACCAGGGCATCACCTGCATGCCCTGCGTCCCTCCTATTCTCAACGCCTTCTGTCAGGCGGTAGAACAGGGCGCCTTTCCCCGCCAGCACCAGGTTGGGTGGGTGAAATCCGGCGCCGCGCCCCTCGCTCCCGAACTTGCCTGCCGCTTTACCGAGCTTACCGGCATCAAGGTGGTGCAGGGCTACGGCATGACCGAGGCTTCTCCGGTTACGCACGTCGGCTATCTTGACGCTGAGCGCTACCGCCCTGACACCATCGGCCAGCCCTTGGCTGAGACCGAATGCCGCATCCTTGACGAAAATGATGCCCAGGTAGCCACAGGCGAGCGCGGCGAACTGGTCATGCGCGGCCCGCAATTCATGCTGGGTTACTGGAAAGAGCCGCAAGCCACAGCTTCCGTGCTGCGCGACGGCTCGTACTGGTCGGGCGATGTGGCCACCTGTGATGACGCCGGCTTTTACCGCATCGTGGATCGCCGCAAGGAGATGATCAAGTACAAAGGATTTCCCGTGGCCCCGGCCGAAGTGGAGGCCGTGCTTCTGGAGCATCCCGCGGTGCGGGATTGCGGCGTGGTCGGCAAGCGCGATGCCGCCGCCGGCGAGTTGCCCTGCGCCTTCGTGGTGCTGCGCGAAGGCCATGTTGCCTGCGGCAAAACCGCGGACGAGCTCTGCGACTTTGTCGCCCAGCGCCTCACCGGCTACAAGCAGCCCCGCGAAATCCGCTTCGTGGAATCCATCCCCCGCACCCCCTCGGGCAAGGTATTGCGCCGCGAACTGCGCCAGCGTGTCTAGCCCTCCTACCCTCGACTTCAACTTGTTTGGCGGGCGTCATGAGCAGCGATTGTCAGCTCGCACCGCTCCCGCGTGGCTGGAGTGCTCAGCCACATTTTCGCGATTATGTTTTACAGGGCTGCTGCTGGAAGAAAACCCGTTACTTCTTGTCGTCGTACACCGAATACTGCTTCTGCGGCGGGTTCATTTTGATGGTGAGGTCGTGCACGGGTTCACTGATATCGTAGTCTTGCCCGAAGGTCTGCAATCCTGGCGCCAGCACCTGCACTCGCAGCTTGCCGTAGGGCACGCCGTCGAAACTGGTCTTGCCCTCCAGGTCCGTCTTCAGTTCGTACCCGCCCTTTGCTTGATGTCCTCTCTCGTCCACTTCATGCAGCACCACGGCGGCATTGCGCACCGGTTTGCCGTTGCTGGCCCGCACCACCAGGAAATTGATGATGGCGTCCCGATCCTCTTTTTTCTTTTTCTTTTTGTCGCGCGCTAACGAGAGAGTTCCTACAAAGGCGAGGAGAGCGACTACCGCAACCGTTTTCCGCATGGCAGGTTTCTATTTTAGGCAGCGGGAGAGGAGTTGTCACCCGGCACCCTGTTTCAAGTTTCCCAGGAAAAGCGAAACTCGAAACTTTGAAGCTTGGCCTTCTCCTACTGCGGCGCAGACTTCCTTCTCAGCACCGGCCCGGAATCGTTCTTGTCTTTCTCCTTCTGGTCGCGCCGTATCAGGCGGGGTGGGCCGCCGCTATCCGGACGCTGCTCTTCCACATCGTGGGCCAGGCGCTGCTTGATTTCGTGGAACTCGCTGGTATCGTCCACATACTCCGCCTTCGAGGGTAGCATAATGGCGATTTCCTGTTGCGCGCGCCGAATGCGGTCGCTGGTCATGGGATGGGTGGCAAAGGCTTTGGCGACCATGCCCTTGTGCTGCTTCTCCCCCGCCTTCAGTTTCTCGAAGAATTGCACGAAGGCCTGGGGATCGTAACCAGCGGCATAGTCGTATTGCAGCCCCAGCAGGTCGGCCTCGCGCTCCGCGTCGCGGCTGAACTTCAAGAATCCCATGGGCACCGCCAATCCCGCCACCTCGCGCACGACGTAGCCGATGGGGCCGCCGACAAACACCAGGGGAATGGAAGCCAGGTTAAAAATTTGGGCTCGCGTGGCGTTTCTTGTCGCATGCCGCGCCGCCACGTGCGCCACCTCATGCGCCATCACTCCCGCCAGTTCCGACTCCGTGTCCGCCGCCAGGATGAGCCCGCTGTCCACGTAGAAATATCCGCCGGGAAGCGCGAAGGCGTTGATCTCGTCATCGTCAATCACCTTGATGGTGAAGGGAACCTTGGCATCGGAATGGCGCACAATCATCTGGCCGATGCGGTTCACGTATTCGGTTACCACCGGATCGCTGATCAGCCGTGACTGGGTCTCCACCTGCTCCGCCAGTTGGTGGCCCAATGCCTGTTCTTTGCGCAGCGAATAAAAATTGACTCCACCACCCACATTGCGCCGCCCGATCAAGTCAACATTGTCTTCGGGTTTCAGGCGTCTGGATGCATGCTCGGTGGGGACGCTCGTGACCTCCGCCGGCGCCGGTCCATTCAGCGCGGGCGGTGGAGCGGCCTTGGCTGTGATCGTCCCTGGCGGTCCCGCCGGCTCCTGGCTCCACATGGGAATGCACAGAAGCAGCGCACACAGCAGCAGGCTGGGCCGCAATCTTAACCACGAGTCACTATGCTGATGATTTATTGCAGGGTTAGCTTCGAATCCAGCGGACTGCTGCCGCGAG
>DATGGJ010000582.1:0-3390 GCA_035308585.1 Terriglobales bacterium | reverse complement strand
GACCGTGTGGAAAACTTGGAGGAAATCGCAGTCGACGGGCGGAACTGGGTGGGAAATAAAGCGGGGAAGGAGAGCGTGGAAAGCCCTAAGGCTCGATTGCACCAGAGATGTTCGGGGCCAGGCTGGCAGCCGGGTGTTCCGTAATTGAGTCAAGCAGTCTGGCGTATTCTTTGGCGGTCTGGCAACGCGACAGATTCTGCTCAATGTAAGCCCGGCCGTTTCGTCCGGCGCTCCGGCACAGATCGGCGTTCTGAAAGAGCTGCCGGAAAGCGCTGACCATGGCCGCCGGATCCTGCGGCTGAATACAAAAGCCGGCGCCCGCGCTCTTGAGCAATTCTCCAGCCTCCCCTTCCACCGCCAGCACGACTGGCTTGGCGCAGGACATGAATTCCAGCATCTTGGTGGGGATGACGGTTTTAAATATATCGGAACGTCTCAGCGTAACCAGGCAAACGTCCGATGCCGCGACCAGTGCGGGAACTTTTTCTCTCGGCTGTTGCGGGAGGAAGCGCACATTGTTAAGTTGGCGCTGGCGAGCGAGAGAAATAAGTCGTTCCTTATCGGCGCCCTCCCCAACCAGCAGGAACATGATGTTCGGCATCGCCTCCACGCAACAGGCGGCGGCATCCAGCACAGTTCCTAAGTCATGGGCCATACCCAGCGTCCCAATATAAGAAACGACAAATTTCCCCCGCAGGCCAAGTTCGTTCCGCACTGCCTCGCCCTCGGCCGCCGGAGAAAATATTTCGGTCTCCACGCCGTTGGGGACAACGGATATCTTTCCTCCCGCCACGCCATATTGCCTGACAATGTGGTCCTTGAATGCGGGAGTGACGACCACAAGGTGGTCGCATGCGCCGTACAGAAATCCGGCAACTCGCCCCAGGCTTCTGTGCAGCAATGACCGACTGTTCCCCACTCCCACCGCTTCCAGCGATTCCGGCCACAGATCGCGGATTTCAAGCACAAAGGGAGCGTTCTTGATCTGGCTGATCCACCAGCCACTTAGGCCAACAAGTAATTGTGGCGAGGTGGCGATAACCACATCCGGGCGCCCGATAAAGGTTCCCGTAGCGCCGGCCGACAGGCAGAATGAGCTGTAATTCAGCATGCGCTCGTGCGGCTTTCGGTTGGGCAGAGGAATCAGCCAGGTGCGAATAACGTTGATGCCCTCCACCTGCTCGCGGCACACCAGGCGTCGGAATTGCGACCTGTAGTCCGCGTGTAAGACGCCCGTTGGATGATTGGGGAATCCGGTAAGAACAGTCACCTCGTGACCGGCGGCAACCCAGTACCGGGCCAACTCTGAGACGCGCGCCGCCGGAGCCCCCATTTCCGGCGGAAAGTACTGCGATATGTAGAGGATTTTCAATCTTCGGCTCAGTAGTACAGAAGCTTGAAGGCGCTTTTGTAGGCTAAGGCGGCGTTGCGATTGAAGAACCTGCTGCGATATGAGCTCCACTTCTCGGCGTAGCGCACAAACACGTCGTCTGCCGTGAGCTTGTGAAGAACTCCGAGTTGAACTATGTGAAGCCGGTGGTAGAAAGGGCTAGCCAGCATTTTCAGCCTGGTTCCCGCCAGTTCGTAGAGGGACCAGAAGCCGACATCATATTTATCCAGATTGCGCTTCAGCGTGCCTGCCGCAGCGGCAAACAATTCACGTGCATCTTCGTCGCCGGTCGCCAGCCAATAGTCGTAGATACCCCAGGAGGCCCACATGAAACCATTCAGAATGTGGGTGGGAGGAGAAACGATGTACTCCTCCAGCCAGACGTCCCCGCGTTCATCAATGTGAAGCATGCCCCCTTCCCGCGTTTCTTTTCTAAAAGCCGCAAAGGCTCTGGCTGCCGCCTCCATGTACTTGGCATTGCCGCCTTCACTGTAGGCGCGAACCAGCACCGAAATCCCCTGCCCCTGCGCCAGGGCTGACTGCCAGGGAGCGCGGAGAGTGGTGCGATACTCCCAGTCGAAGTGGTGGTTCCACACCTGCAGGCCCGCCTGATTGCTCTCCAGGTTCGCCACCAGCCAATCCGCGACGGCCAAAAACTTGCTCCGGCGTTTCACCTCGCCGGTTTGAGAAAAGGCATTGAAGTTGCCCAAGCCGTATTGGGCGATTGCGATGGGGTTGTATTGCCGCCCCAGGCGGCCCTGGTAATCGAGCAGCGGAATTCCCTGCCCGTCGTAAGGTCCCGCATAGTCCGCCTTCTCAAGAAATGGCTGGTAATACTCCCCAAGCCGATGCGGCGAGCACCGGGGGTTCATCTCCGGGCAATCGTGCCAGAACGTGAGATGGCTGTTACGCCGCCCCAGGTAGGCGGGAAAGATCCGCCGGTAGTAATTCAAACGACGAGCTAAATGCATAGATGTAATGCTGCGCGGCTAGCCGGAGACAATGACTTGCTGCCGCTGCTCAGATTCTGCGGCATCCATGTGCCGCTCGGGATGAAGCAATATGGGTTCGCCCGAACGCGCGCTCTGCAGCGCGGCAAAAGTGGCCAGACTGGTAGCGGCCAGTTCGGTCACGCTGAGGGGGCTGGGCCGCTTTTGAACGATTGCCTCACAAAATGCACGCCATCCGTTGCCATGACCCTTGTCCTGCCGCAACCGGGAACGGTGAAGCTTCACGCGCCCGTTCTGCCGCAGCTCCAGACGGCGAAAATCGTCGAGCACGGCCGCCTTCCCCCCGCTAAAGACCTCGAAGCGCTCTTTGGGCAGGGATTTATCGCCATTGGCCACATATAGGACGCTGCCAAGGGAGCCGTTCGAGAATTCCAGGGTGGCGGCCAGGTTATCGTCAGAATACCTGGCCTGGTTCGGCAGCACTTGCGAACAAACCTTCACCGGAAGCGCCCCGGCTATATAGGCCATGAAATCGAAAAAGTGACAAACCTCGCCGATAACGCGTCCGCCGCCTCGCTCCGGGTCTTGTATCCAGTGCTGGCGTGGAATGAGCCCTGCATTCACACGGTAGGACATCATCATCGGCTCGCCCGATCCTGCCATGAACTCCTTTAAGGCTCGTGCCATGGGTGAAAAGCGGCGGTTATAGCCGACCATGAGCAACCGGGCCGGTGCGCCCCGCCAGGCGGCAAGAATCCCGGTCAGTTCTTCCTCTGACAGGCAAAGCGGCTTCTCGCAGAACACGTGCTTGCCCGCGCGCAGAGCAGCCATCACCTCACTCGCATGCAGATGATGAGGGGTGGTGATGACCACGGCGTCAATATTGTCGTCGGCAAGCAGTTGCGCTTCGCTGCTGGTTGCGTAGGCGAAGTCGAACTTGCGCGCGCTGTTCTGAGCCGTCAGGCCTGACCGGCTGCAGATGGCCACCAGTTGCGCGCTCGCAGTCGCCTTGAGTGCGGGCAACAAAATGCGGTTGGCAAAACTTCCTGC
>DATGGJ010000581.1:0-4011 GCA_035308585.1 Terriglobales bacterium | reverse complement strand
CTTCGATGAGGTAATCGAAGCCGGGTGGCGGCGCGCCATAAAGACCTTCCTGCAGTTCATGGTCGGTGCCGTCCACGCCCACGCGGATGATTTTGACCAGCACACCGCGGCCGTTGGCTACGGATTCGAGCGCCGGCTTGGGAACATCGCGCAGTTGGGTGCTGTGGGGAGTGCGGGGAACGATGGTGATGGCGTTCATGGGGATAGCTTTCAACCGTCAGCGCCGTCAGCTGTCAGCTTTTTGAATACAACCTGTTTGCGTTTTTAATCAGCCCACAGATTCAGCCGTCAACTCGGAGTGAGCTGACGGCTGAGAGCTGAGAGCTTTCGCGGGCGAGGGCGCCCGCGCCACCAGACGACTACCGGTGCGCCAGCGCGGGCTCGTGCACGCCGGATTCGCTGTGCTCGAAGCGCTGGTTGATTTCCGCCCAGTTGAGCACGTTCCACCAGGCGGTCAGGTACTCGCCGCGCCGGTTGTTGTATTTGAGGTAATAAGCGTGCTCCCAAACGTCATTGCCCATGATGGGGAAGTTGCCGTCGGAGAGCGGATTGTTCTGGTTGGGGGTGGTGACAATCTGCAGCTTGCCGCCCTGGGAGCGCACCAGCCACACCCAGCCGCTGCCGAACAGCTTGGTGCCGGCATCGTTGAATTGCTTCTGGAAATCGGCGAAGCTGCCAAAAGTCTTTTTGATAGCTTCGGCGATTTTGCCGGTGGGCTCGCCGCCGCCTTTGGGCTTCATGATGCGCCAGAACATGCTGTGGTTCACATGGCCGCCGCCGTTGTTGCGCACCGCGGTGCGGATGTCCTCGGGAATGCTGTTTATGTTTTTCAACAACTCGTCGGCTGCTTTTTTCTGCAGGTCAGGATGTTTTTCCAGGGCTGCGTTCAGGTTCTTGACATAAGCCGCATGATGGCCGTCATGATGCAGATGCATGGTCTGCGAGTCAATGGACGGCTCCAGGGCTGAGTAGTCATACGGCAAAGGGGGCAGTTCGTGGGCCATATTTTCCTCCAGTTAAGTTCAGATGTTCGAAGACAATTTTTGATTCTAACAAAGATGAGAGTAGCCAGTGTCTAGCAGGCCGTCATTTCTTCTTGCCCAGGAAGCGAATGCGGGCGACGAAAGCGCGGCGGTCGAAATTGCTGAAGGCAAGGAAATTGGGGGAATTAATGTTGTTGTTCACCGCGGTGGGGTTGCGGCTGCTGGTCACGTTATCGAAGCCGCCGCGCAGGGCGAAATTGTAACGGCGCAGAGTAAAGCGCTTTTCAATATAAGGACTGAACGAAAAGAAGCGCGGGAAACGCATGTTGTTCAGAGGCTGAAGGAATTGCTGTTCCTGGTTGAGCAGGGAAAAAGGATAGCCGGTTCGGTAATCGAGGGAGTAGGCAAAATCGAGCTTGTGGATGAGCGGCAGGCTGGGCAAAGGCGCCATACCCCACAGCAGCACACGATTGGGCGCGTCCCAGGGATAGGGGCCGGGACCTTCGAGTCCGTAACTGAGGCTGTCGAGGCTATAGGTAAGCACGGCGTTGCTGACGCTGCGGGAGTGAGTGTAGGAAACCATGAGAGGGTAAGCCTTGCGGAAGGTGTGGCGCGCGATGAACTGCAGCGAGTGTGAATGGTCCTGGCGAGTGTTGCTCATCACGAACGCACCTCCGGTGAGGCCGGCGGCGGCAGGTTGCGGCAGATAAACAAAACCATTGTTGCCGCGGCGGTCCAGGTATTCCACGCTAAAGTAAACGTCCCCGGGAAGACGGCGCTCCACACTGGCGCTCCAATTCAAGAAGCGCGGCTCGCGCAAGGTGTTCTGATTGAGAAAGAACTGGGTGAGCACGGGCGGCCGCAGCAGGGCGCCAGTGGAGGCATAGTAATAATCCAGGCGGGTGCCGGAGAGCGGCTGGCTGACCAGGCTGAGGTTGGTCGCGTCGTAGAACACACCGAATCCGGCGGAAAGCTTGGTTTCACCATCGCTGGTGAGCATGTAGGTGCCGGCGACGCGGGGTGAGACCAGGATCTGGCGAATGATTTCATCGGCATCGAAGCGCACCCCGGATTCGATGACCAGGCGGTTGGAAGGCGACCAGCGGTCCTGGGCGTAGGCGCTGCCCTGCAGGTTGTTCTTGCGCAAAGCGACGGTCTGTCCGGGAAAAAGCGTTTGCCGCAGGAGAGCACCGGTTTCATCAAAGACGCGGATGGGGGTACGGTCGTTAAATTCATGGTAAGCCACGCGATCGGCATCCATGCCGAACTTAAATTCGTGGCTTCCATGCCAGTTGTGGGGCCGGAGATAGACGTTGCTGATCCATTGCAGGCGGCGCGAACGGTCCAATGTGGTGCGATAGAAATTTCCGCCGAGCAGGCCGGGGGTCTGGATAAAGGGCAGATTACCCAGAGGCAGAACGTCGAGTTCCTGCTCGAACAGGGCCAGGCCGTTTTCCAGCAGGGTGCCGTTGGCAAAATAGTGCTGGTCCTTGAAGCTGGCGAAGTACCCGGTCTGGTCCTGGTTGGTGGTGGCGTTCAGCGGGTTGAATAGAGAAAGCCCGGCGTGGCTGTATTTGAAGCGGTTGAAGAGAAAGCTGCCGGTCAGGATGTTGGAGCGCGTGATATTGGTCTGCAGCTTGACCAGATTGCTGAATCGCCAGAGCGGCGCCTGGTCGGCGCCGGCGGGCAGATCGGGTATGAGATTGTAGTCGTATTCGAAATCCTCGGCTTCATAAAACCAGGCCTTGCCCTTTTTGAGCGGGCCGGAAACGGTGAAACGGGGCGTCCACTTGTCGAGATTGACGCCGCGGACAAATTTAAAGGAGGGCAGGAAATTGGTGCCGGTGTAGCGCAGGTGGTCGTCGCCGATGCCGGTGCCGAGGTTGAGCACGCCGGCGGAGGAGCGGCCGTACTCGGCGGAGTAACGGCTGGTCTGCACGTCAATGGAGCGCAGGGCGTCGGTGGAGACGCGCAACTGCAGGGTCCCGTTCACCGGGTCGGTAATGTCGAAACCGTCCAGGGTGTCGAGGGTCTGGTAAGTATGGCCGCCGGCAACGTGGGGCTGCCCGCTGCTGTCCAGCACCACGCCGGGGATGAAGGGCAGGATGTTGCGATAATCCCGGGTAATCGGGTAGGGAATGTTGATGATGTCGAGACCGGAAAGGCTGCGCGTGTCGGTAATTTTCTCTGGATCAATGGCGGGCGGGGACTCCACCACATTCACTTCTTCCTTGACCTCCTGCAGATGGTGGAGTTCGATTTCAATGGCGCCGGTGGCGGCGCTGATCTGCAGGGTTTCGTTGACCGCGTAGAAGCCTTCCTTTTCGACATGCAACAGGTAGGCTCCGGCAGGCAGGCTGGGAAACTGGCAACGGCCGGAAAAATCAGTCTCCTGTTTGAAAAGGGCGGCGCTGCCGGCAAGCTGTAAAGAGACGCGCGCGGAACGCTGGGCCACGCCGTTCTCGTCGTTTACCGTGACCTTCAGTGTGACCGGAGCCTGGGCATGGCCTATGGCACACCACAAAGCCAGGAAAGACAATAAGGCTGACCCGCGAAATCGGAACCCCAGCATGAACCGCAAGCCTTATGAAAGGTAGTTCAGGGCATTGTAAAGGAAAAGAAACGCAGCCGGGAGGATGAGGTTTCCTGGTTCAGGGTTTCAACGTTTCAAGGTTTCAAGGTTTCGAGTTTCAACCCAAGACCGGCCACCCGAGGAGGCGCGATGAGGAAAGCGGTGTTTGGTGTGGGCATAGGGATTGCCCTGGCAGTTGCGGCGTGGGCGCAGACCGCGCCTGACCCGCAACTGATGCAGGAGATCAACCGCATTCCAGCCATTGACGACCACACCCACATACCCAAGGTGGTGGCGGCCGGAGAGAAGGACGACGATTACGACGCTCTGCCCTGCGCGCCCCTGGAACCCACCGCCGATCCCACCATGGTGCGCCCGGGCAATCCGCTATTCCTGAAGGCGTGGAAGGCGCTGTACGGCTACCAGTACAGCGATAAGAGCCCTGAACATCTGCGC
>DATGGJ010000580.1:0-3125 GCA_035308585.1 Terriglobales bacterium | reverse complement strand
AGACTTTGCGGAGTTTACCTCCTGGGCGGTGGAACGGTATGCCGCTCCGGGCAGCAGGCCTGCAGTGGTGGACCATGCTGGGCGCTCAGCCATGAACGAGTTCAGTAGTCCTTTTGTGGAGTAAACGGCCGGGCGTTGCATAATCAGACCGCCGCGCGTGCAGTCAAAAAACGAGTAGCACGCCGTGGCTGGCCCGGAATTCGGTCCAGCGCGAGCCCGCAATTCTCTCGCACCCCGGATGGCATCTCAGGAAAGTACGTATCCATCCAAGAAGTTCAGTTGCGGCGGAGCAACCTGGCCGATTCTGAATCCCTTCCTGGGTTCCCTTCGCCGCACATTGCCGAATAAAAAATGAGCAATAAACGAATCTTGGTGACAGGCGGCGCGGGCTTTGTAGGCTCGCACCTGGTTGACGCTTTATTAAAGCGCGGCCATCAGGTGCGGGTCTTCGACAATCTCACCCCCCAGGTTCATGGCGACGGTTTGCCCGGCTACTTCCCGCGGGAGGCGGAGTTCATTCAGGGAGACGTAGGCCATCAGGAGCGCCTGCGCGAAGCGGTGCGCAACATAGATGTCGTCTTCCATCTTGCTGCCGCTGTGGGCGTGGGCCAGTCCATGTACGAAATTTCCCACTACATGGCTGCCAACACCCAAGGAACCGCCAACCTGCTGCAAGCTCTGCTGGATGCGCGCTGCCGGGTGGAGAAGCTGATTGTAGCTTCCTCGATGTCCATCTATGGCGAAGGCAAGTACGCCTGCCCCTCCTGCGGCGAAATGTCTCCGCCACCTCGCCTCCTCTCCCAGTTGAAGCGGAAAACCTGGGAAGCGTTGTGTCCCCGATGTGGGGATGAGTTGCAGCCTGTGCCCACCGACGAGTCCAAGCCGCTGCAGGCCACCTCCATCTATGCCCTTTCCAAGAAGGACCAGGAGGAGATGGTGCTTCTGTTCGGACGCACCTACCAGGTGCCGGCGGTGGCCTTGCGCTATTTCAATATTTACGGGTCGCGGCAGGCGCTCTCCAACCCCTACACCGGGGTGGCGGCGATATTCGCCTCGCGATTGATGAACGGCCAGCCCCCGCTGGTGTTCGAAGATGGCATGCAGAAGCGCGATTTCGTCAGCGTGCACGATGTGGTCGCAGCCAACCTGCTGGCTATGGAGCGCCCCCAGGCTGACGGCATGGCGCTGAATATCGGCTCCGGTCAGCCCATCACCATCCGTGACGTGGCCCTGGAACTGGCCCGGGCGTTAGGCACGGAAACTGCGCCTCAGATTACGGGCAAGTACCGCGCCGGCGACATTCGGCATTGCTTTGCGGATATTGCCGCGGCGGAGAAAGTGCTGGGCTATCGCCCGCGGGTAAAGTTTGGCGAAGGAATTCAGGAACTGGTGCAGTGGCTGGGTTCACAGAAGGCGGTGGACCGCTCCGCGGAAGCGGTGGAGCGGCTCACTCTCTACGGCCTGGCCGCCTGACCGGCGCCTGGAATTTGGGCCCCTATGTGTCGGACCTGTTCCGACCACCCTGGATAGCGGGACCAGGAACAAGAGCACAAGCATGAAGAAACCACAGTCATTTCGTTCGGTCCTTATTTTCGGCGGAGCCGGTTTCATTGGCTCCAACTGGGCACGTTACCTGCTGCAAAACACTGACGCCAAGGTGCATATCTACGACAATGTTTCCCGCGGGGGCGTCCGCCACAACCTGGAGGAGCTGCAACGGATAGCGGGACGCTCGGGACGCATGCAGATCACGATAGGGGACGTGCGCGACAGCGCCATGGTGCAGCGCGCGGTGCGCTCCGCCACCGAGGTGTACCACTTTGCCGCCCAGGTGGCGGTCACGACCTCGGTTTCCGAACCGCGCCTCGATTTCGAGGTGAACGTTGGCGGCACCTTCAATATTCTGGAGGCAGTACGCAAGAGCGGCCGCCGCCCCTTTCTGCTGTTCACTTCCACCAACAAAGTTTATGGCGAACTGAACTCACACCGTCTGCTCGCCGGGAGCACCCGCTACAGTTACGCCGACATTCGCGGTATCACCGAAAATCAGCCGCTCGACTTCCACTCTCCCTATGGCTGCTCCAAAGGAGCGGCGGACCAGTACGTACATGACTATGCCCGCATCTACGGCATTCCCAGCGTGGTTTTTCGCATGTCCTGCATCGCCGGGCCGCAGCAGTTCGGCAACGAGGATCAAGGCTGGGTAGCGCACTTTCTTTACTCCGCGCTGCAGGCCAGCCCGATCGTGGTTTACGGTGACGGCCGGCAGATTCGCGACGTGCTCTGCGTGGAGGACCTGCTGCGCGCCTTCGACGCCGTTCGCGTGAATCAGAAAAATACCTCCGGGCAGATTTACAACGTGGGTGGCGGGCCGGAAAACACGGTTTCCCTGCTGGAACTGATGGAGGAAATAAGGCAGCTTACCGGCCGCAAGCTGGAGTATGAAACCTGCCCCATGCGGCCGGGCGACCAGCTGGTGTATGTGACCGATTTCGCCAAGCTGCGCCGGGATACGGGTTGGCAGCCGCAAATCAACCTGCGCCAGACGCTGCAGCAGATGTACGGCTGGTGGAAGCGGAACCGCGAACTGTTCGCCCCCACGCCGGCGGAAGAGCGCGTGCCCGGTGCGGCTCTGGAACAGGTGCCGGGGGTGGCAGCATGAGATTCGTCCTGGTCAACCCCAATTGGGATTTCACTGGCTCCACCTACTTCGGTTGCCAGGAGCCGCACTATCCTCTGGAGCTGCTGTTCAGTTTCGACCAAATACGCGCTGCCGGACACGAGCCCCTCCTGGTAGACGCGCAAGTTGAGAAACTCAGCCTGGAAGCCGTGAAGCGGCAGGTGGAGCGCTTCGAACCGGATTTTCTGGTGATTCCCACCGCGCCTTCCTATCTGTTCTGGCGTTGCCCGCAGCCGGAACTGCGGGTGCCGCGGCAGTGGTTCGCGGCCCTGGGGGAAAAGTCGGTGCGCGTGGCCATCGGCCCGCATCCTTCCGCCACGCCCAGCGCCAGCCTGCGCAAATTGGATTGCGACGTGGCCATGCGCGGCGAACCGGACTATACCCTGGCGGAGCTGGCCTCCAAGCCCTGGTCGCAGATTGATGGCTGCTGCTGGCGTGACCACAA
>DATGGJ010000579.1:0-13191 GCA_035308585.1 Terriglobales bacterium | reverse complement strand
CCTTTCTCCTGGTAAGCCTGACGTACGCGCTCGGCATCCTCATTTAGTTTGCTGGAGTCGTAGGTCTTGGAAAATATGTTCTCCAGGAAAATGGAATGGGGGATGCCAATGGGCCGCAGGTTCTTCATGGCATAGCGCAGTTCGCGGTTTTTGAGCTTGTGATTGCCCTCAAAGCGGATGTTGCCCACCTTGACCTTGGGTCCTTCTTTGATGACAAAGGTGACGGAGACGGCGGCCGGGGGGATGGGGCGCACTTCCGTGCGCACAGTGGCGAACTGGCGGCCATGTTCGGCCAGCATCTCCTTGATGACGACGGCGGCTTTGGTCACCTTGGTGGGATCGAACTGGCTCTCAACGGAAAGGCCCACCTTACGCTCTTTGAAGCGGTCGAGCAGGTCGCTTTGCGACACGGAGTTCAGACCGGGGTAGGTGATTTCCCGTATGGTGGGTTTTTCCTTGACGTACACATGGATAATCCACCCCTTTTTGCCGCGCTCGCGCTCGAAGCGCAGGTCATCGAAGTAGCCGGTATTCCACAGGGAGTTGAAGTCGCGTTCCAGGGCGGCCTGGTCGTAGACGTCGCCCGCCCGGGTAAAGATATGGGCGCGAATAGTATCGGCAGGAATGCGGCGGTTGCCATGGATCTCGATGGCCTCCACCAGGTTCTGTTGGGCGCTGGCGGAAATCGCCAGCAGCGTCAACAGACAGAGGCAGGTCAGCAGGGCGGTGTACACGCCGGCCAAACCGCGTGGCCGCAACCTCAGCCGGTTACACCACTCCTCCCGGCCGGCTTGCCTGTCAGATTTGAGTTCTGGGCCGGCGCACCCGGACAGTGCTGGCACAGGGCGGTTGTGGGAACTCAGAATGCGGCTACCTCAGAGGCATGTAGTCTGGAAAGTTGCCATTCTATACGGTCAGGCGTTGCTCAAGCAAAAAGCATGACCCCAGTAGCCGGCAGTCAGGACTCGGGAGTCAGTTTGTCCAACCCGTGCCGTTCTAACCCAGCGTCGGGGCGGAAGTTTTGGCCTAGCTAATGGCAGACCTTTGTAAAGGCAAATGGTTACAGGGTGGTGGCAAGTTAGCCGCGTACGGATTCCACCTCGACCAAGGCGGAGTAAAAAGTTGCGCCTCCGCCCATATCGGTGAGGCGTTCCGAGGTGAGCACGTTGATGCTGGCGCCCCGGGGCGAGAGCTTGGCCCAATTGAGCCGCGCCGCAACAGTGCCCGGGCGGACCGAGCCATTCACCCGCGCCCGCAGGAAGGCTTCGCCGCGTTCATTGAAGACGCGCACCTGGTCGCCTTCATGAATGCCGCGGGCCTGCGCGTCCGCGGCGCAGAGTTCAAGCGCGCTGGGATCTTCCATCTTCTGCAAGTCCGGTAGATTGGCGAACGAGGAGTTGAGATAGTTGTCGGACTTGCGCGCCAGCAGTTCCAGGGGAAACTGGCGGGCAGTATCTGAATGGCGCGACTCGCGCGGCGGCAAAAAGCCGGCGACCGGCTCCAAACCCAACTTGGACAGTTGTTCGCTGTAAAACTCCGCTTTGCCGCTGGCGGTCTCGAAGCTTCCTTCGGCAAAGGGAAGGAAGGGTTTTGGCGTCGAGGCAGTCTGGGTAGAGGCGGGGTTTAGCCCCGCGCCCGCGTGAGTATTAGCAAAGTTCAGGCGAATATGCCCTTCGTCCTCCAACTTCCGGCGATCAATGCCTTGCAGCCAGGGGTTGGGAGACTGAAGCGCGGCGTCCATCATTTCATCCACGGTCTCGCGGAAACATTCGTCTTCGAATCCCATGCACCTGGCCAGCGCGCGAAAAGTCTCCACATTGGAGCGGCATTCGCCCGGGGGGTCGATCGCCGGCTGCGAAACCTGCAGATAGTAATGTCCATAAGCGGTTTGCAGATCCTTGTGCTCGAAAAAGGTGGTGGCGGGAAGAACGATATCCGCATAATCGGTGGTGTCGGTGAAAAACTGTTCATGGACCACGGTGAACAGGTCCGGGCGAAGCAGGCCGCGCACCACCAGGTTATGGTTGGGCGCGACCGCCGCCGGATTGGAGTTGTACACGAACAGCGCCTTGATTGGCGGCTCGTTCAGTTCGGTCAGCGCCTTGCCCAGTTCCACCATGTTGACGGTGCGCGCCGGCCGGCCCAGAGGGCTTTTGAACATCAGGTCCGGTCGCTGCAGGGACTCCTTGTTGAGCTGGTAGGCGCCAGAGGTGGAGAGCTGCAGGCCTCCGCCAATCTCTTTCCACGAGCCGGTGAGGCAAGGAAGCATGCAGACGGCGCGCACCGACATGCCGCCGCGCTCGGAGCGCTGCACTCCGTAGTTTAGGCGAATGGCCGCGGGCCGGGTGGTGGCGTATTCGCGCGCCAGTTTGACGATGTCATCGGCGGAAATGCCCGTCCACTGCGCCACCCGTTGCGGAGGATACTCCTGCACTTTCTTGCCGAGCTGGTCGAACCCCAGGGTGTGGCGAGAGACGTAATCGGCGTCGTACCGCTTTTCGTTGATGATGACGTGCATCATGCCCAGCGCCAGCGCGGCATCTGTTCCCAGGTTGATGGGCAAGTGCCAGTCAGCACAGCGGGCGGTGCGGGTGAGGTAAGGGTCAATCACCACCAGCTTGGCGCCCTGACGGCGCGCCTCTTCAATAAAAGGCCAGAGGTGGACGTTGTTGCCGTGGATGTTGGCGCCCCAGGCGATGATGTACCTGGAGTGGCGGAACTGTTCCGGTTCCGTGCCCAGCTTGATGCCGAGCACGGACTTGAGCCCTTCTTCGCCGGCAGCGGAGCAGATGGTCCGCTCCAGTTGGGAAGCGCCCAGGCGATGAAAGAAACGCCGGTCCATGGAACCGCCGTTGAGCGCGGCTATGTTGCCGCCATAGCTGTAGGGCAGGATGGCTTCGCTGCCGAATTCCCCTGTGATCTGGTTGAAGCGGCAGGCAATCTCATCGAGCGCCTGTTCCCAACTGATGCGCTCGAACGGCTTTAGGGGGTGCGCGCCCTCGCCCCCGCCATTTGAACTTCGCGCGCCCTTAGCGCGCACCCGCCGCATGGGATAGAGCACGCGCTCGGGCGAGTAAACACGGTCCAGGTATTTTGCTACCTTGGCGCACAAGAAGCCGCGGGTGATGGGGTGAGCCGGATCTCCCTGCACCTTCACAGCCCGCCCGTCGTCCACGGTAATGAGGACACTACAGGCGTCAGGGCAGTCGTGGGGACAAGCGGCATGGACCACGCGCTTCATGGTAGGAAATTATTTCACCACAGAGGCACAAGAGGCACGGAGAAAATGCAATCAAGGCTGCGGTTTGAGCAGACGCTCGAATTCGGCGACCTGCACCCGGTTCGCTTCCTGCACCCCCGCATAACCGCTGCAGCTCAGGGAGAAAAAGTTGGCGCCGGCGCTGAACGTGAGCAGCCGCTGAGAGCCGTTGAAGAAGGTGGCTGAGGTGGTGGGCACTGGCAGGCCCCGGCGGGCTGAAAATCCCTCGCGGCGGCCATTGGCAAACTCCACCAGCGAATGAAGCTGGTAGCGGTTATCAATGTCGAACTGCCGGGGCTGGACGCTTCCATTTTGTGACACCCGAACCAGAGTCGCGGTCGTAAGCGGAGGACAGACGACAGCCTGCTGGTTGCGATTACAGCCGACAAGCGCGGAGGCAAGCAGGGCGAGAGGCAGGATACGGGCCGTGAGCACGGAAAGAATATACGGCAAGGTTGGGCGGTGCTCAAAGCATGGTACAGGAGGGTCGCAAGTTCGGGCGGATGGATCTGACTGCGGCAACTTCGTGCCGGCAAACCTGGAAGACGACTACTTGATTTCCATGACTTCCTTTTCCTTGGAGCGGCTCATCTCCTCCATCTTTTTGATTTCGTCATCGGTGAGGCGCTGGATCTCTTCCAGCGAACGGCGCTCATCATCTTCCGTGATCTTCTTGTCTTTGAGCGCCTTCTTGATAAGCTCGTTTCCATCGCGGCGAATGTTGCGAACGGCAGTGCGGTGCTCTTCCAGGATTTTGTGTAGATGCTTAACCATATCGCGGCGGCGCTCCTCGGTCAGAGGCGGCACGGGCACGCGAATAATCTTGCCGTCGTTCATGGGGTTGAGCCCCAAATCGCCAGCGCGGATGGCCTTTTCGATGTTGCCCAGCGAACTGGGGTCAAAAGGCTGCACGGTGATGAGCTGGGCTTCGGGGGCGTGGACCTGCGCAACCTGGTTAAGAGGCATGGGGGAACCGTAGTACTCCACCTGCACGCTGTCGAGCATGTGTACGGAAGCGCGGCCGGTGCGTACCGCAGCCATCTCCCGGCGGAAATCGTCCACCGCCTTATCCATTCGCCCCTTCAGGGTGGCATAGGATTCCTTCAGCCCGGGAATTGCCGCCATGGTTGCTTGCGCCATCGTTTCAGCCTCGCTTCTGGGATAACCGCCCGATTATAAACCCTGAGGCAGTTTGCCCCGGCTGCCAGGCGGGCGGCAAGGGTTGTGAATTGAATACCTTAGGACGCCGGAGCGTGGCCGCCGGAAGGCGTGTCACCACGGTAATCAAGACTTTTGTCGCCAGGCGGGGTTATAACCCAGCGAAGTTCGCAGTATGGGGGAAAGGATCAAGATATGACTCGATTGGGAAAAACTATGGCTGCGCTGGCGCTTGGTGCTTCGCTGGGGCTGAGCACAGTGGCAGTGGCACAGACGGCACGGGATGTGAAGCACGACCGTCGTGACCTGCGGCAGGATCGCAGGGATCGGCGGCAGGATAACCGCGACCGGATTCATGACCGGCGCGATCTGGCCCGGGACCGGGCCCAGGTTCGCCGCGACCGGAGAAACGGGAATTTTGCGGCAGCGCATGCTCAGATGCATGACGTCCGCGCTGACAAGCGTGATCTGCGGCACGATCGTCGTGACATCCGCCATGATCGTCGCGACATCCGGCACGATCGCCGCGATGTCCGTCGTGACGTTCACGGCAAGTAGGGCCGAGCCTGGGGGAACACAAAAGGGGGCTAGTCAGGGCTCGAGAGGGGGAGCGAGCCAGGACTGGCCCCCTTTGAATTGAACGATTGACCAATTCAGATTGACGATTGTGACCATCTCTGGCGCGTTCGAGCGCCGGGGCTTCCCAGGTGGCGGAGGGCAGGCAAGCTGACGTATGCTCGGGGCGTGCAGCGGTCTTCTGCTCAGTCTCCCACCCTGGGGCTCATCCTGGGGCTGGTCATTACGTTGCTGGCGGTGGTGGCCTATTCGTGGTACATCACGCTGCAAATCCGCGGCCTGCGGGAACTGCAGAACAATCTGGGCGACCGCAACCGCAAAGACTCGCTGCAGCTGTTGCGAATTCAGGGCGACCTTAATTCGCTGGGGCTGGCCATGCGCGACATGCTGGACAACGATGAGCCCTATCCACTCACCGCGTGGTCGGCGCAGTTTGAGCGGGTGCGCTCCGACCTGGACGATGCCTTCCGCCGCGAAGAAGAGGTGGCGGCCGCGCGGCGCACGCCGGAACAACGCGAGTACCTGGGTAAATCGTTGCAGCAGTTCTGGAATGCGGTGGGACGGACCTTCGCTCTCGCCCAGGCGGGCAAGCAAGCGGAGGCGCGCGACCAGATCCGGCTGACGCTGCAGGCGCGGCAGGCGGCGCTGAGCACGGCGGTGGCCCGCCTCCTGGTGGAGAACAATGAGAGCGAGCAGCAGGCGGCGCAGCGCGTGGGCGAAATCTACGATCGCGTGCAGCGCCAGGTGTACATTTTTCTGACCGCCATCCTGACCGCTATCCTGCTGACCAGCCTGTACGTGATCCGCTCCAACCGCAGGCTGTTTGCCCACTTGGCGACGCTTTCCGAGCAGCGCAGCGAACTGGCGCAAAAGCTCATCAGCATGCAGGAGTCCACGCTGCGGGAAATTTCCCGTGAGTTGCACGACGAATTCGGGCAAATCCTGACCGCGGTCGGCTCCATGCTGGAGCGCGCCAGGAAGCATGCCCCTGAGGGCTCGCCGCTGCGCACAGAGTTGCGCGAAGTTTCCGAAGTGGCGCAGAGCACGCTGGAGAGCGTGCGCAGCCTTTCGCAGGCGCTGCACCCGGTCATGCTCGACGAAGCCGGACTGGAGAGCACGGTGGAGTGGTATCTGCGCACGGTGGAAAAGCAAACCGGAATTGACATATGCTACGAAAAATCAGGAACACCGTTCGCGGTGGAGGGCAGCGCCGGAGTGCATGTTTACCGGGTATTGCAGGAGGGGCTCAACAACGTGGCGCGGCATTCCGGTGCGCACCAGGCGTGGGTGCGTTTGCGATTTGAGCCCGCTGCGCTGCAACTGGAAGTGGAAGATCACGGCAAGGGCCTGGCCAGCAACGGCGCGCGGCCGGGAATCGGCCTGGTGGGGATGCGGGAACGGGCGGAACTGCTGAACGCGAACATACAGTTTTCGCAGCCACCGGAAGGTGGAACCCTGGTGCGGCTGCGCGTCCCACGTGAGAGGTGTGAAAGTCATGCCTGAGAAAATCACCGTCCTGCTGGTGGATGACCATGCCCTGGTGCGGCGCGGCTTCCGCCACATGCTGGAGGACCATGAAGACATCACGGTGGTGGGTGAGGCGGGCACCGGCGAAGAGGCTGTGCGGCTGGCACAACAGCTGCGGCCGCGCGTGGTGGTGATGGACTGCGCGCTGCCGGGGATGAGCGGGCTGGCGGCCACGCGCAAAATCCTGGAAATGTCCACTCGCAACGGATTGCTTACGCCCGCCCTGCTCATGCTTAGCATGCATTCGGAAGAAACACTGGTGCAGCAGGCGCTTGCGGCCGGCGCTCGCGGCTACATTCTGAAGAGCGCCATGGACCTCGACCTGGCGGCCTCGATTCGCAAGGCGGCGGCGGGAGAGACGGTGCTCGACCCGCAACTGGAGCGGGGTTCGAACTTGCGCGGTGAGCGCGGTCCGGGCCTGACCCAGCGTGAATTGCAGATTCTGCAGTTGATCGTGGACGGCAAGTCCAACAAGGAGATTGCCGACCAGCTCCAGCTCAGTGTCAATACCGTGGCTGTGCACCGTGCCAACATCATGGATGCGCTGGGCATCCATAAGACCGCCGAACTGGTGGTTTACGCCATCCGCAATGGGCTGGTGAGTATTCCGTGAACCGGCGGTCGTTTCTTCAGGGACTTGGCGGCGTGGCCGGTGCGGCCGTTTTGTCTTCGGAACTTCGCGCGGCGCCTGCCCGGTCCGGCCCCGGGTTTCGTCTGGTGGATGTGACCACCCGCGCCGGCGTTCATTTCCTGCACAACTCGGGGGCGTTTGGCGGCAAGTTCCTTCCAGAGACCATGGGCTCGGGCTGCGCTTTCCTTGATTATGACGGCGACGGCTGGCAGGACATTCTGCTCATCAACGGCATGGACTGGCCCGGCCACAAACGGCAGCGCACCACGCTGCGGCTCTACCGCAACAACCGCGACGGCACCTTCCGCGATGTTACCCGCAGCGCCGGCCTCGACGTGGAGATGTACGGCATGGGCGTGGCCGTGGGCGATTACAACAACGATGGCCACCCGGACATCCTCATCACGTGTGTTGGACAGAACCGCCTATTCAAGAATACGGGTCGGGGGACATTTATTGACGTGACACGCGCCGCCGGGCTGGGAGGCCGCGAGGCGTTCAGCACCTCGGCGTTGTGGTTCGACTACGACCGCGATGGGCTGCTGGACCTGGTGGTATGCAACTACGTGAAGTGGTCGCCGGCGCACGACGTTTTCTGCAGCCTGGACGGCACCCACAAATCCTACTGCACTCCCGAAGCCTATCGGGGCGAGACCTGCTGGCTGTTTCACAATCGCGGCGATGGCACTTTTGAAGATGTGACCGCGACCAGCGGCATTTTCGACACTAGTTCCAAGTCGCTGGGCATCGCCATGCTGGACTACGACCAGGACGGCTGGCCAGACCTGCTGATCGCCAACGACACCCAGCCCAACAAGCTCTACCGCAACCAGCGCAATGGAAAATTCCAGGAGGTCGGCGTGGAAGCCGGTCTCGCCTTCAGTTCCGAGGGCAAAGCCCGCGCCGGCATGGGCGTGGATACCGGCGATTTCGATGGTTCCGGCACCCCGGGCGTGGCCATCACCAATTTTGACAATGAAATGATCGGGCTGTTCCGGCTCGGAGTTCGGCATACCTATGACGACGTTGCCCTGCAGGCGGGGGTAGGACTGGCTTCGCGCAACACGCTCGGCTTCGGTTGCCTGTTCGCGGACATGAACCTAGACGGCGCCCTGGATCTGGTAATCGCCAACGGACACATTGACGAGACCGTTCGCAACATTCGCGGCAACGTGGGCTACGCGCAGCCGCCGCAGCTGTTCCTCAATGACGGCCAGGGGCGCTTCCATGATGTGGCGGCACAGCTGGGCGCTTCTTTTGACCGGCCGAAAGTGGGCCGCGGGCTGGCCTGCGCCGATTTTGACCGCGATGGCGACCTGGACCTGCTGATGACCACAAATAACAGCACCGCGTTCCTCTTCCGCAACGACCAACTGGCGGGCAACCGCAGCATCCGCTTTCGCCTGGTGGGAACAAAATCGAACCGCGACGCCATTGGGGCAGAGGTGCGAATCTATGCGGGCGGGAGCAGCCAGTCCCGCATGGTGAAGGGCGGCTCCAGTTATCTTTCGCAATCGGAGCTGCCGGTCACCTTTGGCGTGGGCAAGCGCGACCGCATTGAGCGGGTAACACTTCAATGGCCGAGCGGGCGCACGGAGGAATTCAAGAACCTGGCCACGGGTCGCTCCTATGAGTGCCTGGAGGGCAAGGGCATCACGTCGGGAAACGGTTTCTAGTATTTTTTTAGTATTGCCCTGATTTTTCCCAGCAGTTACATTCCCGCCAACTTGCTTGCGCTCATTTATGAGCGCCGTGAGGATTCCCCAAAGTCCCGGCACTGGGGAGCGCCGGGAAACTTCAGGAAGACCCCAGCCGGCTGGGCCGCTGGCTGGGGTTGCAATCTCCGGCTGACCTAGCGCAAGCACCGCAATAGTGGGGGACCAAAAGAAACCAGTAACACCTTCCGGCTGCGGCCTGCGCAGCCGCATCTCGCATCACGGGAGTGCATCCTTGCGTCTGCCAACCAGGAATTGCTCCGCTTTCATGAGTCTGTGCATGCTGGCTTTCTTCAGCCTGCAGCTTGGCGCCCAGCAGATCACAGGGAACCTGCGAGGCACAGTCACCGATCCCTCCGGGGCCGTGGTTCAGAACGCGAGTGTGGCGGCCATCCAGGCCGAAACCGGCCTCCGCCGGACTGCGACCACCCGGCGCGACGGCAGCTACTTGCTGCTGGAGTTGCCGGTGGGCCACTACCGCCTGGAAGTTCAGGCCCAGGGCTTCCGCAAATATTTGCAGGAAGGAATTTCGCTGAACGTGAACGAGACCGCTACGGTGCCGGTGCGCCTGGCGGTAGGCACGGAAACGCAGGAGATCAACGTCCGCGCCGACGCGGAGATGATCCAGAGCACGGTGACCAGTCTGGGCAAGGCGGTCCTTTCGCGCGAGTTGCTGAGCCTGCCGCTGAACGGGCGCAACTTCTCCCAGTTGGGAGTGCTGCAGCCGGGAGTGGCGCCGATCACGCCCGGGCTGGCGGAGGCGGGCGGCTCCTTGCGCGAAGGCCAGGCCTACGCGGTCAATGGACAGCGGCCCGAGTCGAACAATTTCCTGATTGACGGGGCCAACAATTTCAGCAGCGTGGACGGCGGGTTCATCCTCAAGCCGCCGATTGACGCGATTACCGAATTCCGCATCCTGACCAACAGCGCCAACGCCGAATTCGGGCACAGCGCCGGCTCTACCACCAACATCATCACTCGTTCCGGCTCCAACAGCTTTCACGGCGCCGCCTGGGAGTTCCTGCGGAACGATGCTATGGATGCGCGCAACTATTTCGCTCAGCAGGTCGAACCGCTGAAGCAGAACCAGTTCGGCGGGACTTTGGGCGGACCTGTTCGCAAGGACAAGACGTTCTTCTTCGCTTACTACGAGGGATTTCGCAACCGGCAGGGAGAAACCCGCTCCGCGACCGTGCCCTCGGCCCTGGAGCGCCAGGGAAATTTTTCCCAGACCATTGACCCTTCAACGGGCAAGGTTGATCCGCTGATCAACGAGTTCACCGGACAGCCCTTTTCGGGCAACCAGCTGCCGTTTATCAACCCGATTGCGCAAAACCTGTTGCAGTTCTTTCCTTTGCCCAACAGCGGCATCAACACCTTCACTACCACGCAATCCCTGCACCTGGGCAGCGACCAGTTCGGCGTGCGGGTGGACCATTACGTTTCGGCTGCCGACACGCTGAACTTCCGCTACATGTTCAGCAACAGCAACACGCTCGACCCGCTCTCCACCTCGGGAGCGAACCTGCCCGGTTTTCCCGTGGGCGAGGACCAGCGCGCGCAGAACTTTGTGGGCCAGGAGACGCATACCTTTTCGCCGACGATGATCGGGGTGGTTCGGTTTTCTTTTCTGCGCAATAAGTTTTTGCTGGATGAGCACATCAACCATACGGCCCCCGGGGATCTGGGGTTTCAATACCAGCCCACTTTAGCCCTCGCCGCCGGGCCGCCTTTCATTCAGGTGAACGGCTACGCTTCCATCGGCGACCCCATCACCGGGCCCCGGCAAACCTATCAGAACTCATTCGACTGGTCGGGATCGCTGACCTGGATCCATGGCCAGCACGAATTCAAGTTCGGCGGCGGCTTTCAGCACAATCAGATCAATGTGCTCCAGGGCATCGCCTCCAACGGCTTCTTTGTCTTCGCTCCGTTCCCCATCAGCAACTCGTTCGCCAGCTTTCTTTTCGGACAGCCGGTGTTCTTCCTGCAGGGCGGAGGTGATCTTTCGCGCGGCCTGCGCGGCAACAGCAGCAACGCTTACGTCCAGGATACTTATAAGCTGACGCCCCGGCTGACCCTGAATATGGGCCTGCGCTACGAACTGCCCTCGCCTTACACCGAAATTCATAACCGGCAGAATCTGTTTGTTCCCGGGGCGCAGTCGCGCGTGTTTCCCAATGCTCCGGCGGGACTGCTCTATCCCGGCGATCCGGGCGTGCCGGGCGGGCTGATTGCGACGGAGAAGAAGGCATTCGCTCCACGCGTCGGCCTGGCCTGGGATCCCACCGGCAAGGCGAACTGGCTGGTCAGCGCCGCTTACGGAATTTTCTATGAGCCGTATTACACTGGAGTTGGCGGGCCGCTGCAGGACCCCATCAGTGCGCCGCCCTACCTGCAGACTCCGCAGGTCAATCTGCCCGACTTTGCCAACCCCTTCGGCAACGCCAACCTGTTTGCGCCCGGTTTCTCGGAACCCATGACCTTGCTGGTGCTCAACTCCCGTTTGCCGCTACCCTATGCCCAGGACTGGAACTTGAACGTACAGAAATCATTCGGCGCCGACTGGCTCTTCCAGATTGGATACGTGGGCACCACCGGGGTCAAGCTGCCCCGCTTCATCGAGGGCAATCCGCCGGTCTACGTTCCCGGCCAGTCGAACGAGAACAACGTGAACCAGCGGCGCCTGTATTCAGGATGCACGCTGGCCAAGCCCAACAATTGCGTTTACGGCTCGGTGGGCGAGATTGCGGGACTCGCCAATTCGTCTTACAACGCCCTGCAGTCCAGCCTGCGCAAGCGCTTCAGCCATGGCCTGTCGTTCCTGGCGTCTTACACCTTCTCCAAGAGCATTGACGACGTATCCTCGTTCAACATCACCGGCTCCGCATCCAGCCCGGTGGCCGGTGAGAACGATTTGCCGCAGAATCCCTTCAACCTGGCGGCGGAGCGCGGGCGCTCCATGTTCGACGCGCGCCACCGCTTTGTGCTGAGCTACCAATGGAGCCTGCCCTGGTGGAAGCAGGGCCACACCTGGTACCAGCACGCGCTGGGCAACTGGCAGGTGAACGGCATCACCACCTACATGAGCGGCACGCCCTTCACCGTGTTCGACTCGCAGGACGTATCGCTGGTGGGCACAGCGCCGGAGATTACCGGTTTTTCCGCCAACCGCCCCAATTTGGCGGGCGATCCCAACTCCGGACCGCACACCGTCCAGGAGTGGTTCAACGTGAACGCCTTCCAGCGGCTCAACCCGGCAACCCAGGCCGGCCAGTTTGGAACCGCGGGCCGCAATATCGTGCAGGGGCCCGGTTTCCAGGAGTGGGACTTCTCGGCGTTCAAGAACATTCCCCTGGCAGAAGCCAGGCAACTGCAGTTCCGGGCGGAAATCTTCAATCTGTGGAACCACTCCAACTTCCGCCTGCCCGACAGCGACATCAGTTCGCCCACCTTTGGGCGAATCCAGGAGGCGCTGCCGCCCCGCCTGGTGCAACTGGCGCTGAAGTTTATTTTTTGATGCCCGTGGGCGGCTCTTACTGAGGCTGGACGATTAAGGTCAACTGGAGCTGATGCTGTGCCGTTCCGGATGTCGCGGTCACAGTAAAGCCGTAGTTGACTGGCGGAGGCGGGGTTGACGGCGTAGGCGTGGGTGGAGTTGGCGGGGGAGCAGGAGGCGGAGCAGCACTGCTCCCGCCGCCGCCGCAAGCCGGTTGCAGCATCACAGCTGCGAGCACCAGCACCAGGAGCACGGCGAAAAACGTCTTCTTGCGGCCCCAGCTTCCCGACACACTCACCACCATCCCTGGCAAGAGCAGGGCGAGCAGGAATTGCGCCTGCAGTGGAGATGCTGGCGGCTGTAGTGCTGCCGTCCTTTTTGTCGTGCTCACACTCAGTACGACAATCGATTGAGAGCCGCCCAGGGTAACCGAAGCAGGTGAAAATGAACATGTGCTTCCTTGTGGCAGGCCGGAGCAGGAAAAGGAAATCGGATTGGCAAAAGTGCCCACGATGGAATTGACGAACAACTCGTATTTCGCCGTCTGCCCGGCGAAGGCCGCGGCATAGCTGCTGTGGGCAGTTACCGCGAAATCCATTACGTTAACCCGAACCGCCGTGGCATGGTAAGGAGTTAAGTATCCGGTTGTTGAGAATGTTATCCAATATGATCCCGCAGCGGGCAGCCGCGAGGTGTAGCCAGGAAAGGATATGGTCGCGGGGAACGTAGTTGGGCCGGATAGGTTCGTGACATATCCGCCAAAGCCGGCAATAGAGCAATTCAGGAACCAGGGAGCGGAGCAGGACACGTTGACGGGGCCAGTGTA
>DATGGJ010000578.1:0-6103 GCA_035308585.1 Terriglobales bacterium | reverse complement strand
CACCATTTTTATTGAGAACGAGCAGATCGAGGCCCTGAGCAATCGGCCGCCCTGGGTTGCGGTGATGATTGAGCAGGGCTTTCCGGGCAAGCCTCCGAACACTCTTACCCTCAGCGAAGGCATATCGCCGACCGACGACATCATCGTGCACGTGATGGATGTAGGAGCCAATTACTGGTCGCTCTGGAACTTCCACGACATCAGCGCCGCCAACCTGATGGCTTATTACCGCGCGTTTCCCGCCTGGTTCGACCGCATCAACCGAAGGATCGGATACCGGGTGCGGCCCTCGTTCATCTGGAGCTATGAGCAGAACGGCTACCTGGGGCTGATTGTCGGCTTCGCCAATGACGGCATTGCCGCCGTTCCCGGCGTGTTGCGGGTAAGCGTGGAGAGCGAAGATGGAAAGCGGCTCACCAGCGGTTGCCTGGATCCCGGCTACCCCCTGCCCGGAAAGATTCGCCAAGCGCAATTTGTGCTGCCGCAAGGCACAAAGTGGCAGGGACTGAGGCTCAGGGCGGAAATTGAAGTGAAGCAAGTGCGCTATCCGGTGCGGTGGGCTTGCCACCAGAAACTGAAGGAAGATGGCACGCTGTCGCTGCGTCCCAACGGCCGTCACGCCTCGTAACGACCACCGCGATTCCTGACGGGACGGCCGGCAACCATGAATTCCCATCACTCATAAAGGCAGGAGGACGATAGCATGCGACGGCGCGACTTCGTCAAGCTGGGCGCAGTTCTAACCGGAGCCGGCGCGCTTGCGCCTGAGCGCGTGTGGGCAGACGTACCCGATCATCAGTGGCAGGGGTACGACTTTGGTCCCGGGCCGCGTCCGGCCCATCGCTTGGACCAGGGCCCCTTTGGCATCGAGCAGGATGATGGCTGGTTCACTATCTTCGCGGCGCAGCCCTCCACCCAGCACGTGCGAAATTTCGGCACCGGGTTGGTGGGTTACACCTGGGAAGAGAACGGGCCGGCGCTGGGCGCCATTTGCGGCGAGGAAACGCTCGCACAAAGCGTGGAAAAAATGGCCAGCCTGCCCTTCGTGGACGTGCTTTACATTCGCTGCGATTGGAGGGATGTGCAGTCTGGCCCCGGCCGCCTCGACCTCTCTCCGGTCTGGTCTCTCACCCTGGACGCCGCCAGGCGTCACAACTTGCGGGTGGCATTCCGCATTCAGCTCTCCAGCCCGAACATTCAGCCGCAAAAATTATCCATGCCCGACTTTTTAAGGGGCAAGGTTCCGGTGGTCAATATCGGGCGGAAGTCAAAGGAGCGCCGTCAGGATTTTGATTTCTACGAGCCGCGGTACGATTCCCCGGAGTTTCAGAAGGCATTTACGGAACTGAATGAACTTCTGGCCGCCCGCTTCGATAGCGACCCGCTCCTGGAGTACATGGACCTGATGATGTATGGCTTCTGGGGCGAGGGGCATACCAACGATATGCCCAATCCGTTCCCCGACTACCTGACGGCCGAGAAAACGTTTGTCCACATGACCCAGATGCAAATCGATGCCTGGAAGCGGACGCCGCTGGCGGTCAACACGCAGCCGGACATCAGTAAAGTCGGCAACCGCCAGGTGCAGGATATGGCGGTGCGTGCCGGCTGCTGGCTGCGTTCCGACAGCCTCATCATGGACGAACCCATCCAGATCGAAGACCTGGGGCACCGGCCCGCCTGGCTGGCCACTGTTATTGAAGATGGGGGAAATCGCCATTATGTTCTGCCCGAGTACAAGGCCGAGGAGCAGGCCTGCTTTCGCAAGCTGCCGGCTACTGCTCTGTCGTTCATGGGAAATGATGATGAAGTGCAATCCACCGACGACTATCCCCGCCGCAGCGGCGGCCCCATGGACCGGCCCGAGCGCGAGGTGGCGGGCTTCCACGCCCTCGATATTGGCACGAATTATTTTGGCCTTTGGACCGAGGCCGATAACGTGCGGCGCTATTACGAGAGATATCCGCAATCGCTGCAGGCCATGGAGCAGCGGCTCGGCTATCGCCTTCGGCCTTCCTGGATCTGGCAGCGCAAGCGCTACGGAACCATGGAACTGATTCTGGGCATCGCGAATGATGGCGTGGCCGGAGTGCCGGGCATACTGGGCATCTATGCCGAGAGCTTGGATGGACGGCTCAAACTGGGAGGCAATCTCGATGCCGGCCAGCCCTTAGCCGGGCAGGTTCGGCAGGCTTCCATCATTCTTCCCCGGGGCATGGACGGGCAGCAGATCCGCTTGCGCGCGGAACTTGAAGTTAAGGGAGTGCGGCGCCCGGTGCGCTGGGCCTGTCACCAGCCCACCAATCCCGATGGTTCGCTGACCATTCGCCTGAAGAACGGCAGTGACGACAACTGGAGAAAAGGGGTATAAGCGCCCACCCTCTGCGAGCCAGTCTGGTCCTGGCTTGAGTTGTCTTCGCGGGGCAATTCAGACAAACGGCAGGGAATCGCAGTACCATGCGTGCGACCTTGTGCAAGTAGCCCGGCAAGTTCAATGCGGATGCGGACGCGCGCCGAACCCGCCGGGCTTCCGGTTGGAGGCAAGTGATTATGTCTTTCTCAGAAGAGAGTGACAAAGACGACAAAGCTCTCGGCATGGACCGGCGGATTTGCCGCCGTGATTTTTTGAACTCGACTCTGCTGGCAGCGGGCGGTTTGCTGCTTGCGCCTCTCACTCCCAGGCAATTGTTGAATCAGGAGGAGTGGACCGGCTACAGCGGCCTGGGAGATTACGCCGGCGCCAACGGAAACACGTTCGAAGTGATGAGCGCCGGTCACCAGATCCGAAACGGGGTGTTTGATTCTCTGCCCCCTGAGACGATTGACACGGGAGAGGTCTTCGACTGCGTAATTGTGGGCGGCGGTATCAGCGGCTTGGCGGCGGCGCTGTTCTTTCAGAAGTATGCGGATCGGGGCCTGAAGTGTCTTGTGCTGGAAAACCATCCGGTGTTCGGCGGGGAAGCCAAGCGGAACGAATTCGTGGTGGATGGGCAGCGCGTTATGGGTCCTCAGGGCTCCGACCACTTCCAGGTTCCTTATCCGCACAGTTTCATCGCCAGGTTCTACGATTTGATTGGGCTGGACTTGCGCGATTTTCGCTATCAAACCTGGAACAGTTCCTCTCCCGAGGTTCCCCTGGGAACGAGCTTCGAGGACATGAGATCTCCCGTCGGTTTTTATTTCGGAGCCAAGTTCGGACAGCAACCCGGAATGTGGTTGGTTGATCCCTGGAGAAAGAACCTGCAGGGGGCGCCCATCTCGGCTGCAACCCGCTCTGAACTCCTCAAATATCAGGCCCAGCCCCGGCAAGGCTTGCCTTTTGAGTATCCGGGGGACGAGAAGTCACGCCGGCTGGACAGCGTCACAATCCAGGATCACTTGACCGAGACTTACGGGCTAAGCGGCGCCACAATTCAGACCTTTCTCGCCGACGAGGGGGGCGGGTTCGGCGCCGGGCCGGATGTGCTTTCGGCTTACTGCCTGTATGCGTTTGACGCCGAGCACCCCTTGAATGATGTTAACCATTCCTTCCCCGGAGGCAATGCCGGAATCGGGCGGCAGATGGTGAAGACGCTGATTCCCCAGTCCATCTCCGGTCCGCGGACTCTGGAGGCGGTCTGCCGTAACAGAATCAATTTTGCCGCCTTGGACCAGCCAGGCCAGCCCACCCGCATCCGCCTGAATAGCACGGTCGTGTGGGTGCAGCACGAGGGCAATCCCGCTGCATCCAAATTTGTCCACATCGCTTACACGCGGGACGGCAAGGTTTATCGGCTCAAGGCTCGCTCGGCGGTGATGGCTGGAGGGTGCTGGACATCGAAGTTGGTGGTGCGCGATCTCCCCCCGCCTCAGCGCCAGGCGTATGACCAGTTTTACCGCTCCCCTTGCATGATGGCCAACGTGGCAGTCCGAAATTGGCGGTTCCTGTACAAATTGGGGATCTCGGCCTGCCAGTGGTTCGAGGGGCTGGGCAGCTTTACAGCCGTCCGCAAGGTTCCGACGTTTTCCACCGACAATAAGACCATCGGACCAGATTCACCGGTCGTTCTCACCCTCAAGGTGCTTTATCCTTATCCCGGCCTGCCCCTGCGGGAACAAGGCAACCAGGGGCGGGCAGAACTGCTCTCCACTTCCTTCCGGGAATACGAGCGGAAAATCCGGCAGCAATTGGCGGAGATGTTTTCCTCATCTGGATTTGACCCCAGTCGAGACATCGCCGGAATCGTGCTTAACCGCTGGGGACACGCCTATGTAAGCCCGCAACCGGGGTTCTTTTTCGGCAAGGATGGAAGCCCTGCCCCACGCGATGTCCTCCGCGCTGCTCCCTTTGGGCGAATCGCCTTCGCCAATACCGACCTCTCCGGGGCGCCCGATCACAGGACGGCAATAGGGGAGGCGCACCGGGCAGTCGGCCAAATCTTGGATCAGGTACTGACCGAATAGTTGAGGGAAACCCGCCCACCCGTTTGTTGGCGCCCGGCTTTTTCCCGCACCTCCTCAGAAGCGGGAACCGGGCACCCCGCACCCCGCCCTGGAAGTGGTTGGGTGGGTATATGCCCCCCTAATGCGCCGGGGGCCTTGGCCGCGCAGGTCCGGATTGACTTGTGCAGTAAGGCGACCTAAGATGCGCTCCACATAGGGGCGTGGGGACTGTAGTGTGCCCGCCTCTGTTGCTTACCGTTAGGCGCTCAAGAGGAACTTCAGGATGATTGGCACGCGAACGTGGCCCGGCTCCCGTCCCCGACTGGCCTTGCTTTTTCTGTTCCTTGCCGGGCTAAGTCTGGCCCGGCCGGGCGCCGCTTCTGCCGCCAGTTCGCCCGCGGCGGTTACGGCAGTTGGCGACGTACACGGCGATTTCGATGCTTTCAGCGCTCTCCTGCAACACTCCGGTCTTATTGACGCGCAGCTGCAGTGGACCGGAGGGCACGCTATTCTGGTGCAAACCGGAGACCTGCTCGATCGCGGCCCCAAACCTCGTGAAGCCATGGACCTGCTGATGTCGCTGCAGAAGGAAGCAGGCAAAAAGGGCGGGCGGGTAGTGGCGCTGCTCGGCAACCATGAAGTGATGAACATCATGGGTGACCTTCGCTACGTTACTGCGGAGAACTACGCCAGCTATGCCGGCAAGAATTCGGAGAAGCTCCAGCAATCCGCCTACCGCCAATATACCGATTGGCGTAAGGATCACCAGGCGTTGCTGACCAGCATCGCGCAAGCGTTTCCCGAGACCAGTGAAGCGGAGTGGATGTCGCGCCATCCGCCCGGGTTTATCGAGCAGCGCGAGGCCTTCAGCCCCGACGGCAAATACGGCAAGTGGCTGCGGGAACGGCCGGCGGTCGCCGAAGTGGACCACATTGTTTTTCTCCACGGAGGAATTGATCCCGGCCTCGCTTCTATGAGCCTGGAGGAAATGGACCGCCGCGTTCATCAGGAAATTAGCGCCTTTGACAGGGCCAAGCAGTTTCTGGTGGCTCAGCGCCTGATTTTGCCTTTTTTTACGCTGCAGGAGATTACCGCAGTTGTGCAGGCTGAGGTTAGCGCTCGGGAAAATGCTCCCGGATCGCGCCACCCCAGCCCCGCTAATCCCCAGGGCCAACTCCCCGAACACACGCAAATGGAAGTCATGAAGGACTTCCTGCAGTATGGGCAATGGCTGAGCGTTGCCAGCAATGGTCCGCTGTGGTTTCGCGGATACGATGAGTGGAACGACCAGCAGATTGCGGCCAGCATCCCAACGGTTCTGGCGGCGTACCGGGCGACGGCCGTAGTGGTTGGGCACACTCCACAGCGCGATGGCCGGATTCGCAGCCGCCTCGACGGCAAAGTATTTCTCATTGATACAGGAATGCTTTCCAGCTACTACCCACAGGGCAGAGCGTCGGCACTGCAAATCGGCGATGGGGGGAACTTCACGGCCGAGTACATGGACCAGACGGTTGCGCTTTCGGGACAAGCTAAACGGTAGCTGGCTTTGCGTCCAGGCCGGGTGCTCAGAATGGCCGGCCTCTAAGGGATTGGGCGGCCGGAACGGCAAGAAATGAAGTCCATGGTACGGTGGTTGGAACGTGGGTTGAACCTTCGTCCCGGGGACCTGGGGCGAGGA
>DATGGJ010000577.1:0-15053 GCA_035308585.1 Terriglobales bacterium | reverse complement strand
AGCACCGAAGATAGGCTAGGGAGGGTCTGATTAAGTGAGTTCCAAATCCCTCAGCGGCTGAAGCCGTGACCAAGGTTGAGCAGTTGCGGACGGCCTAAAGGCCGTCCCTTTCAAACAAATGACTTAATCAGAGTTTCTTAGGAGTCCGCGGGGCAGGGTTCGGCGAACAGAAAGAAGATGTTTCCGCCAGGCCGCGTATGGCAGCGCCGGGTATCTGCCCCGCCGAGCGGTAACCCTCTGCAGGCATTACACTAATAGGAGTGGACGTCATCTACGGCATTCATGCGGTAGACGAGGCGCTGAAGTCGCGCGGGCGGGGCTTTGAGTATGTGGGCGTGGCGCGTGAGCGGCATGACCACCGCGTGCAGCGGATCATAGATGAGTGCCGCCGCCTGGGGGTGGCGGTGCGGTTTGTGCCCCGCCAGGATATAGACCGCCTGGCCGGCACCGCTTCTCATCAAGGCGTGGTGGCCGTGGCTTCGGCCAAGACCTATGCCAAAGTGGAAGATATTTTGCAGCACCGGCGCGGGCAGAATGCACTGGTGGTGGTTGTGGACGGGGTAGAAGACCCGCACAATCTGGGGGCCATCATCCGCAGCGCGGATGGGGCGGGCGCCGATGGGGTGCTGATTCCGGAGCGGCGAGCGGCGGGTGTGACCGCCACCGTGGCCAAGGCTTCGGCGGGCGCCGTAGAGCATGTACCCGTCGCGAAAATCACCAATGTGGCGCGCACTCTGGAGGAGTTGAAGAGCCGGAATGTGTGGACGGTAGGCCTGGACGAGCGCGCTCCTCAGGCCTACGACGAGCTTGACTACAAGATGGATTGCGCCCTGGTGCTGGGAGCGGAAGGCAGGGGCCTGCACGAACTGGTGCGCAAGAAATGCGATTTTCTGGTATCCATCCCCATGCTGGGAAGGGTGCCGTCGCTCAATGTGTCCGTAGCCGGGGCCGTGGTACTTTACGAAATTGCGCGGCAGCGCCGACTCGCGGCGGGCAAAGCTGCCAAGCTGAACGGCGGTGAGCGGCACCGCGTCCCCAAGACCTCCGAAGCCGAATGAATCTGGTCCGTCTGGCCGCGATTTTCGTTTTGTTATGCAGTTCCGCGTGCTTTGCCGCGCTGGACCGCGCCGCATTTACCTTCACCAGCTATGATCTGGAACTGCGCGTGGATCCCGCCGGACAGGCGCTGGCGGCGCGCGGCAAAATAACGTTGCGCAACGATTCCAGCCAGCCGCAAAGCGTGGCCGCCATGCAGATTTCCTCCAGCCTGACCTGGCGGCTGGTGCAGGTGGCGGGCAAGTCGGTGCAGTTCGAGACTCAGCCCTACACCACCGACATTGACCACACTGGGGGGGTGACGGAAGCCATCATCAACCTGCCAGCCGCGGTTCCCCCCCGGGGCACGGTCGAGATCGAGGTGGGGTATTCGGGCACGATTACGCCCGACGCCACCCGCCTGACCCGCATCGGCACTCCTGCCGCTACGGCGCTGCGCAGCGATTGGGACCAGATCAGCTCGTCCTTCACGGCGGTGCGCGGCATCGGTTTTGTGGCCTGGTACCCGGTGGAGATGGAGTCCGCGAGCCTTTCCAGCGGCAACGCCGTTTTTCAGACCCTGGGAGAGTGGAAGGAGCGCCAAGCGCAATCCAGCCTGAAGGTGAATTTCTGCTGGATCAATGATGACGCGCCGCTAACCGTGGTGGCTAACGGCCAATTGGAAGGCATTGGTCGCACCAGCCCCGTCCAGGAAGGCCAGGGAATTACCGGGTGCACTCCCTACCGCTTCGCGCCCTTGAGCTTGACCGTGCCGACGTTCGCCATCGGCAACTTCGCCGCGCTGCAGCAGCAGCTCATCACCGTGTATCACGTTCCGGAACACGAGGCTGTGGCCGAAGGCTACGCGGCCGCGGCCGAAAAATTGGCGCCGTTCGTGGCGCAGTGGCTGGGCCAGCCGCACAGCCGAGTGAAGATAGTTGAGCTGAACAGCGGCCAAGCCGCCTCCTTTGAAAGCGGGGGCATGCTGTTTACACCGCTCAACCCGCAGGACCCAAAACCGTTGCAGCTGCAGATGGTGCATGAACTGGCGCACGCTTCGCTATCCTCGGAGCGGCCGTGGATCTATGAAGGGGTCGCGCATTTTCTGCAGGCGGTGGAGCGCGAGCAGCAGGATGGGCGGGAAGCGGCGCTGGCATACATGACCGGGCAGTTGCCGCCGCTGATGGAGGCGGAACAGGCGGTGGATGAAGCCGCGGCCAGGGGGCTGCCGCCGCCGGAAGCGGACAAGCAATCGCTGATCAATGCGACGGACGACGTCTTCTATCACACCAAGTCCATGTACGTGTGGTGGATGCTGCGCGACATGGTGGGCGACCCGGCCCTGCGGCGCTCCCTGCAATCCTACCGCGCCGATCAGGACCACGAAGCTTCCTACATGCAGCGGTTGGTGCAGAGGCAGAGCCAGCGCGACCTGGAGTGGTTCTTTGATGATTGGGTATATCGCGACCGTGGTCTGCCGGACTTGCAGGTGGAGTCCGCCTATCCCCGCAAGCTGCTGGCGGGCGAGTACGTCCTGACGGTCACGGTAAAGAACACCGGCGACGTGCGGGCTGAGGTGCCGGTTGCGGCGCGGGCGCCGCAGGGCGAGATGTCGCATCGGGTGCAGGTTCCGGCGAAAGGGAAGGCGGTGGTTCGCATCCGCATACCAGTCGTGCCGGCGGAGGCGGTGGTGAACGATGGCAGCGTGCCGGAGAGCGATCCCAACAACAATATGCTGAAAATCACGACTCCGCCGCAATCGCCGTAGCACTGGGCTTTGGGTGGAGCAGCGCGCAATTCATCCCTTGCAGTCGAGTCCAGGGGCTGGTTGGCTGCGGCCGCACAAGGTTCCTCGACTCGCGCTTCCTCTCCCGCAAAGCGGGATCGGCCGCACTCGCTCGGGATGACATGCAAAAGAACAACGCCGCAAGACGTTATCTATGCAGCCATCAATACAGCGCATTTTTGCTAAGGCCCGATTGGGCGGGCGTAGAGGCTCTTCGACAGCCTCGGGGCAGGCTGTCCGCCCTAAACCGAGGCTTCCGTGACCATCCCATCGTGAGCCGACGAATGTACAATTCCGATATCTGAGGAAAGGAAGAAGCGTGAGCTACATTCAGTTTCTGGGGGCGGCGGGAGGAGTGACCGGGTCCAAGCATCTCATCAGCACCTCCGAGGATGGCGATAACAACGGATTCCGGGTGCTGGTGGACTGCGGGCTGTTTCAGGGCCAGAAAGAATGGCGGGAACGCAACTGGAAGGACACGCCGGTGGCGGCGCGAAACATCAATGCGGTAATCCTGACCCACGCCCACCTGGACCACTCCGGGTGGATCCCGCGGCTGGTGAAGGAGGGCTTCCGCGGGGCGATTTACGCGACTCCGGCTACCATTGACCTGTGCCGAATTCTCCTGCCCGATTCCGGCCACCTGCAGGAAGAAGACGCAGCGTTTCATAACCACCACAAGACTTCGAAGCACGCTCCCGCGTTACCGCTCTATACCGCCGAGGAGGCGCAGAACTGCCTGCAATATTTCCAGCCAGTACAGAACGAAAACACGTTTCAGGTATGCCCGGAGCTCTCTTTTCGTTTTGTGCGTTCGGCGCACATTCTGGGCGCCGCCATGGTGGAAGTTACCCTCAAGCTTAACGGGGAATCGCGGCGGCTGCTTTTTACCGGAGACATCGGGCGGGTGCGCGACCAGAACATCGCGCCCGGCAAAGTTGTTTACTCCGGTCCAACCGAGGGCGAAGTAGCCGACGTGGTGGTGATGGAATCCACCTACGGTAACCGGCTGCATCCCGATGCCGATCCCCGCCCTGAGCTGGCGTCGCTGATTCGGGAGACGATGCAGCGCGGCGGGTCGGTCGTGGTGCCCGCCTTCGCCGTGGAGCGCACGCAGAAATTTCTCTTCATGCTGAAGGAACTGATGGAATCAGGGCAGATTCCGCGCGTGCCGGTGCATGCCGACAGTCCCATGGCGATTGGCGCGGTGGAAATTTTTCTGAAGTACAAAGAGGAATACAACGAGGAGGCCAAGCGCCTGATCGGGCAATACGGCTCGCCGCTGGAGTGGCCGGACTTCTATTTCGATTCCACTCCCGAGCAGTCGAAGAAGATCAACGAACTGCGCTATCCCGCGATCATTGTGTCGTCCAGCGGCATGGCCACGGGCGGGCGCATTTTGCACCACCTGGCGCAGCGCCTGCCCGACCCGCGCAACCTGGTGCTGTTTATCGGATTCCAGGCGCCGGGCACGAGGGGGGCGACCATCAAGAGCGGCGCCAAGGAAGTGAAGATTTTCGGGCAAATGGTGACCATCCGGGCGCAGGTGGCGGCGCTGGAGCAGTTCAGCGACCATGCCGACACTCCCGAACTGCTGCAGTGGCTGCGCACCTTCCCGCAGAAGCCGGAGGTCACCTACCTGGTGCATGGCGAGCCGGCGGCGGCAACCGCTCTGCGCCAGGCCATGGTGCAGGCCCTGGGCTGGGATGTGGAGGTGGCGCAGTGGATGCAGAAAGTGACGATTAATTGATGAATGAAGATTGAAGAGCGACGAATGAAAACCAGCGCTCAGCAGTCAGCCAGTCAAATGAAGAATGCAGAATGATGAATGAAGAATGAATGAACCGGCGACCAGGGTGCACCAGCGATGGTCAAGAAATCGACCGAGATTTGAAAAATCGGGATTGCAAAACGAGATGCTGGTGCTGCGGGTTTTCAATCGTCACTCTTCAATCGGCAATTGTCAATCAACGGCTCGCCGATCAATGTTCAATGGCTAAGTGCTGAATGCTGATTGCTGGTGTTAATTCGTCAATCTTCAATCTAAAATCGTCGTTCATATGACTTCCCAGGAATTCAAGAAGCTGCTGGATACTGCTGAGAAGAGCCCGGAACAGGTAGCGCGGGCGGTAATGGGACTGCCCGCCAAAGTGCTGCAGTTCAAGCCGGCGGCCAACAAGTGGTCGGTGCAGGAGATTCTGGCTCACCTGGCTGACGCGGAACTGGTGTACGGCTACCGCCTGCGGCAGGCCATCGCGGACAAGGAGCCGACCTTCGCGCCCATTGACCAGGACGCGTGGGCAGCTAAGCTGGGCTACATGGAGCCGACTACGCCGGAGCTGATCGCGCTGTATTCGCTGCTGCGCCGCGCCAACCTGCGAGTGCTGCGCCGGCTGAAGCCGGCGGACCTGGAAAGGGGCGGCTTCCATCCTGAGCGCAAGCGCAAGGTCACGCTAGCCGAGTTGGTGGAAATGATGGCCAAGCACGGTACCAACCACCTGGAGCAGATCGAGCGCCTGAAGCAGATGGCGGGGGCGGGTGCGCCTGCACGGGCGCAGAAGCCGAGGGTGCACTGAAGAGATTGACGATTGATGATTGAAGATTGACGAATGAGAACCCCGCAGCATTCAGCCGTTTGCATTCGGCCAGTCAATTGACACACAAGATTGACCGGTGACGATGCGCTATCGCTCCAGGGAGTTCTCTCAGACGATTTATCACTAGAGACTCCCTCCATCAGTTCCTTCATTGCAGCCGTGCTGGGCTCTTTCGACTCGTGTTTTTGCCCTCGCTCAAGATGACAGCAGGGAGAGAGGTTGGTTGTTAATCACAGATCATCGGCAGCACACGGAGAAAAGCAGGTCCTTCGGCGCTGAAGCGCCTGAGGATGACAAAAAGCGGAAAGTGCGGGTAGGGACGCGAAGTTTCCCGATGCCGCCAAACCGTGCGGGGATCCTTCGCTGCGCTTCCTTGCCAGGGCTCGGTCGCGCGACGCTCAGGATGACAGCGGGAAAGGGAAACGCGAGATAGCGGACGGGCGCGGGCGAGGGCGCCCGCGCCAGAATAGACCATTGTTGCACCGAACGCTAACCGCTGACTCCTGAGTCCTGACCGCTGACTACTGAATTGGTAAAGCGCACCATGGCTTCGAGCTTGCGGCGGGCGGCGCCGGAATCGAGCGACTGAGCGGCCAGAGGCAAGGCGTCACGCATGTGGTCAGCGCGGGCGGCGGCGACCAGCGCGGCGGCAGCGTTGAGCAGCACCACATCGCGGCGGGCGGACTTCCTGCCTTCCAGGATTTCGCGGATGATGGCGGCGTTGTCAGAGGCGTCGCCGCCGGAGATGGCCTGCAGCCCGGCGCGGGCAAAGCCGAACTCCTCAGGGGTCACTTCATAGCTGCGCACGCTGCCTTCGCGCACCTCGGCGACGCGGGTGGGAGCGGTGATGGTGATTTCGTCCAGGCCATCGTCGCCGTGGACCACCAGGGCGCGATGCACGCCCAGCATGCTCAGCGCCTCCGCTAGCTTCTCCACCAGATCGGCAGAGTAGACGCCTACAACCTGGGCGGAAGCGTTCGCGGGATTGGTCAGCGGCCCGAGCAGGTTGAAGACGGTGCGCAGGCGCAGTTCACGGCGGGCGGGCTGCACGTACTTCATGGCCGAGTGCATGGCAGGCGCGAACAGGAAGGCGATGCCGACCTGTTCCAGGCAGGCGGCGATACGGGCCGGGGTGAGCGAAATATTTACGCCCAGGGCTTCCATGACGTCGGCGGAGCCGCATCTAGAAGTGACACTGCGGTTGCCGTGCTTGGCCACGCGCACGCCGGCGCCGGCCACCACCAAGGCGGTGGCGGTAGAGATGTTGAAGGTGCCGCTGGTGTCGCCGCCGGTGCCGCAGGTGTCCACCAGGGCGTCGCGCTCGGTGCCGCTGACGTCGAGGGCGGACTCGCGGCTGGTGGGAAGGGGAGAGGCAGCGGCGCGGATGGCTTCGGCGAAGCCGACAATCTCCTCCACAGTTTCGCCCTTCATGTGCAGGGCGACCAGCAGAGCGGCGATCTGCGCGTCGGTGCAGCCGCCGGAGAGAATTTCGGCCATCACGGCGCGCGCCTCTTCGCGGGCCAGCGACTCGCGATGGTTGGCGATGCGGTGCAGAGCGTCAGTGATTGCAGTTGTCAGTTGCCAGTTACCGGTTGGGAATTATCATCGCACAAACTCTCTTGGTCTCCTGAGCTTCTTGTGGATTGGGAAAGCGAAAAGCAGGTCCTTCGGGGCCGAGGCCCCTCAGGATGACAACGGAAATGTATTGGAGCTGAGAACTGGCAACTGACAACTGACAACCGGCTCCTATACAATCAAAAGTTTGCTGCGCGAGGCTGGAAGCGCGCAAGCAAGCTATCTCTTATGAAAATTCACGAATATCAGGCCAAGGGAATTCTCGCCCGCTACGGCGTAGCCGTGCCGCGGGGGGAGGTGGCGACCACGCGCGAGCAGGCGGAAGCAGCGGCGCAAAAGCTGTTCGAGCAGGGCGCCCAGGGCGTGGTGGTGAAGGCGCAGATCCATGCCGGAGGGCGAGGCAAGGGCGGCGGGGTGAAGATCGCCAAGTCCGTGGCCGAAGCGGCGGAGATTGCGGGGAAGATGCTGGGCATGAAGCTGGTGACGCACCAGACCGGGCCGGAAGGCAAGGAAGTGCATCGCCTGCTGATCGAGGAGACTCTGCCCATCGAGCGCGAGCTTTACCTGGGCATTGTGCTGGACCGCGCGGAAGCGCGCCCGGTGTTCATGGCGTCGGCGGCGGGGGGCATGGAGATCGAACAGGTGGCGGCGGAAAATCCGGAGGCCATCATCAAGGAATACATTGACCCCGGCACCGGGCTGCTGGCGTATCAGGCGCGCAAGCTGGCGTTTGGGCTGGGGCTGGCGCCGCAGTTGATCGGCCAGGCCAGCCAGTTCATGAGCGGCCTCTACCGCGCTTTCGAAGAGACGGACGCGTCTCTGATGGAAATCAACCCGTTCATCACCACCAAGGATGGGCGGCTGTTCGCGCTGGATGCCAAGATCAATTTCGACGACAACGCGCTGTTCCGCCACAAGGACATCAAAGAACTGCGCGACACCACCGAAGAAGATCCGCTGGAAGTGGAAGCCTCCAGGTACGCGCTGAACTACATCAAGCTGGACGGAAACGTGGGCTGCATGGTGAACGGGGCCGGGCTGGCCATGGCCACCATGGACATCATCAAGTATGCCGGCGGCATGCCCGCCAACTTTCTGGACGTGGGTGGCGGCGCCAATGCCGAGCAGGTGACGCACGCTTTTGAAATTCTGCTGATGGATAAGAATGTGCGCGCGGTACTGATCAACATTTTTGGGGGCATTCTGCGCGTGGACACGCTGGCCAACGGCCTGGTGGAAGCGGCGCGCAAGACCAACATTCAGCTGCCCATCGTGCTTCGCCTGGAAGGCACCAACGTGGAGAAGGGGCGGGAGATCCTGAAGGAGTCGGGCATCAACTTCATTGTTGCCGACACCATGAAGGATGCGGCAGAAAAAGTAGTGGCGGCCGCGGGATCGTAGCGCAACTTAGGTCGAATGTGGTAGCGATAACAGACGCAAGGTCCTTCGACTCGGACGGGCTTGACTTAGCCCGTCCCCGTTCAGGATGACAGAAGAGGTAAATGGGAATTATTCATGAGCATTCTGGTTGATAAGGACACGCGGGTAATCGTACAGGGACTGACGGGCAAGGAAGGCACCTTCCACGCCAAAACGTGCGCCGAGTACGGCACCAAAATCGTGGGCGGGGTTACGCCCGGCAAAGGCGGCACCAAGCACGAGGGCTGGCCGGTGTTCAACACGGTGCAGCAGGCGGTGGACGCGACCGGGGCGGACGCCTCAGTCATCTTTGTGCCCCCGCCGTTCGCCGCCGACGCCATCATGGAGGCCGCCGACGCAGAAATCGAGCTCATTGTCTGCATCACTGAGGGGATTCCCACACTGGACATGGTGCGCGCCTGGGAGTTCCTGCAGGACCGGCGCTCGCGCCTGATTGGCCCCAACTGCCCGGGCATCATCTCGCCGGGCAAATGCAAAATCGGCATTATGCCCGGCCACATTCATAAGCAAGGGAACGTGGGCATTGTTTCGCGCTCCGGCACGCTGACCTACGAGGCGGTGCACCAGCTTACGCGGCGCGGGATCGGGCAATCCACCGCCATCGGCATCGGCGGCGACCCCATTATCGGCACCAACTTTGTGGACGCGCTGGAACTGTTTGAGCGCGACCCGCAGACCGAAGCTATCGTCATGATCGGCGAGATCGGCGGCAACGCCGAAGAGACTGCCGCCGAATACATCAAGGCGCATGTGCGCAAGCCGGTGGTGTCATTCATCGCCGGGCAAACCGCGCCTCCGGGACGGCGCATGGGCCATGCTGGCGCCATCATTTCCGGCGGTCACGGCACAGCGGCGGAAAAGATCCGCGCCCTGGAAGCCGCCGGCATCCGCGTGGCCAAGTCGCCGGCGGTAATTGGCGACACGGTGCTTGAGGCCATGCGGAAATCCGTGACGGTGTAGAGAGCCAGTTCGCAGCTCTCGGTTCTCAGTAGCTAGCGGCCGATACTTCTCGGCTCCTGCGCGAAAGAGCAGAAGGTCGGTAACGCGGCCAAGGGCTAAGAGCTAAGAGCCAAAAGCCAAAAGCTAACGACCAACGACCTCATGAAGACCTTTCAACGCACTCTTGCCATCATTAAACCGGACGCAGTGGCGCGCGGCGCCATGGGCGACATTATCGGAACCATCGAGCGCCGCGGGTTCAGTATTCTCTGCGCCAAGATGCTGCACATTACGCGAGAAGAAGCCCAAGGCTTCTACGCTGTCCACGCGGGTAAGCCGTTTTTTGAGTCGCTGACCACCTTTATGTCGGAGGGGCAAATCCTGGTGATGGCTCTGGAGAAGGAGAATGCGATTGCCGAGTGGCGGGAGATCATGGGCGCCACCAATCCGGCCAATGCCAAGGACGGCACCATCCGCAAGAAGTGGGCGGAGAGCATCGAGCGCAATGCGGTGCACGGCTCCGACGCGGAGGACACGGCGCGCTTTGAGCTCAGCTACTTTTTTGCCGGGTACGAGCTGCAATAAGAGCATTCGGCAGCTCCGAGTTATCTCCGCCGGCAATGGCTCTGGAGCTAATGATTCAAAACTGAGAACTGAGAACTGCTTTTATGCCGCAAGTACAAATCACCATGCTGGTAGGGCGCACGCTGGAGCAGAAGCGGCGAGTGGCGCAGCGCATCACCGAAGTGCTGGTGGAAGATGCGGGCGCTTCGCGCGAGGCCATCAGCATCTCTTTCTTGGAAGTGCCGAAGGAGAACTACGCTTCGGCGGGCGTCCTGGTGGTGGATAAGAAGAAGACCTAGTCCATTCTGCAAGCTCGGAAGCCGCCCCAGAGCAGGCGTCCCACGATTTATCGGAGTGTGCCTTGGAGATTTATCTGGTTGACGGCACCTACGAGCTGTTCCGGCACTACTACGCCCTGCCTTCGGCGAAGGACGAGAGCGGCCGGGAGATCGCCGCCGTGCGCGGCGTTGTCCAGTCGGTACTGGGGATGACCGGCAACGGCGCTACGCACATCGCCGTGGCCACCGATCACGTGATCGAGTCCTTTCGCAACGGGCTCTGGCATGGCTACAAGACCAGCGCCGGCGTGGAGGCCGACCTGTTGGCCCAATTTCCACTGCTCGAAGAGGCGCTTTCATTAGCCGGCATCCTGGTGTGGCCCATGGTGGAATTCGAGGCGGACGACGCACTGGCTGCGGCCGCGGCCGCGGCTGCTCGCGATGCACGTGTAGACAAGGTTGTCATCTGCACACCCGACAAGGACCTGGCCCAATGCGTGCGCGGCACGCGCATTGTCCAGTTGAACCGCCGGACACGAGTCACGCTGGACGAGCAGGGTGTGATCCAGAAATTCGGCGTTTCGCCGGAATCCATCCCCGACTACCTCGCGCTGGTGGGTGATGCGGCCGACGGCTATCCGGGCCTGCCTGGATGGGGAGCAAAGTCTTCCGCCGCGGTTCTGGCAAAATTTGGCCACCTCGAATCAATTCCAGCGGACCACCTTGAGTGGGGGTTGAAGGTAACCAACGCCGGCGCCCTGGCCGACACCCTCCGCCGCGACCGGGAACTGGCGGTGCTTTTTCGAACGCTGGCTACGCTGCGCACTGACATCGCGCTGTTCGACGACGTAGAGCGCTTGGGCTACAACGGCCCCAGGCCCGAGTTTGCCGCGCTCGCGGCGCGATGGCGCTTATCCGCCCCGCAAAAGGCTGCTTCCATAGCCTCGAAAAAACACAAGGCGAACGCAAATGCCTGAGATGACAGGCGCCTTCCAAAAAAAAGCGCGCCGATAATCTCGGCGCGCCTGCCAATTTCAACAATGCCGAGGGTCAGCCCGCCTTGGCGAAGACTTCCCTGGCCCGGGCTTCTATTTCCTGTGGCGTCAGTTGTTCCACCCGGGTGGCAACGCTCCAGCGCTGGCCGAAGGGATCCACCACCTGCCCGTAGCGGTCGCCCCAGAACTGGTTGGCCAGCGGCATGGTGGGCTTGGCGCCGGCCTTGACGGCGCGGTCGAACAGACTGTCCACATCCTCGGTCTGGATGTGGAGGGTGACATTGGTGCCGCCCAGGGCTTCGGCTGAAGAGCTGCCCATGTTGGGGAATTCGTCGTTCATCATGATCAGGGAATCGCCAATGCGGATGGCGGCGTGCATGATCTTGCCGTCAGGAGTGAGGCTGCGGCCGAGTTCTTCCGCCCCGAACGCTTTTTTGTAAAATTCGATAGCCTGCGCGGCATTGCGCAGGGTGATGTGGGGTGTAATGGTGTGCATTCCTTCCGGAATAGCTGGAGTCTTCGAGGGCATCGTTTGCTCCTTTAGAGGAAGTAAGTTGAGGGTTTATTCCGGGTGCCTGCAGCAAATTTTGATTCTACCGCCACGCAGGCACACCTGTCATAAAGACACAGACGGAGCGCAGCAGGAGACGGCACTGTGGAAAAAGCTAAATTTCCTCTGCCGGGCGGAAAAATTCCCGAGTGATGCTTTCGATGAGCGGCCCCAGGCTGTCGGTGACGTACTGCTTGAAGTAGGGGGCGGCGCGGTGGGCGTCGAGCGCGGCCTGGTCCACGTACTGCTCGTAAAAGCAGAATTTGCGCGGGTTTTCTGTGGACTGCTGGCCCACGTACATGCGGTTTCCCGGCTCGCGGCGGGTATGTTGTTCCATGTTGCGCATGATGTCCAGGGTCTGCTTCTCAGCCCCGGGCTTGACCGTAAAGTGGACGATGAGGATGAGCATGGCAGTTAGCAGCAGGCCGACAGCGCGATGAGATTATCAGTCGTGGCTGACGAGGCGCAAGTCAGGCCCGCGCGGGCAGGCGGCGTTTGGGGCGTTCGGCGCCAGCCGCATTCCTGCCTACCAGAGCAGCAAAATCTGCCACAAACATGGTCTGATCGCGCTCCGGCCCGGTGGAGATCATGCCCATGCGTGCTCCCGTCTGCTTCTCCAGAAATTCCAGGTATTCGCGGGCTTTGGGAGGCAGCTTTTCAAAGCTGGTGATTCCCTGGGTGGATTTGCGCCAGCCGGGCAGAGTTTCATAAACGGCTTCAATGCGGTCGTAGCCGCTGGCGTGCGCCGGAATTTCCGTGGTTTTTTTGCCATTGATTTTGTAGCCCACGCACACCGGGATTTCGGCCAACTCATCCAGCACGTCAAGCTTGGTGACCACCAGCCAGGAGACGCCGTTGATCATGACCGCGTAACGCAGCAGGGGCAAGTCAATCCAGCCGCAGCGGCGGGGGCGCCCGGTGACAGCGCCGTACTCGTTGCCGCGAGCGCGCAGTTGATCGGCTGCGGCGTCGCGAATCTCGCTGGGAAACGGCCCTTCCCCCACCCGCGTGCAATAGGCTTTGGTCACGCCGATGACCATATCAATGGCGGTGGGGGCCACCCCTGTGCCCGTCACCGCCCCGCCGGAAGTGGCGCTGGAAGAGGTGACGAAGGGGTAAGTGCCGTGGTCAATGTCGAGCATGGTTCCCTGCGCTCCCTCGAACAGGATGGACTCGCCCGCGGCCAGCGCCTGGTTGAGCAGGGCGGCGGTATCGGCCACGAAGGGAGCAACCTGCTCGGCGGCGCGCGTGTACTCCTCGTACATTTTGTCCGGGTCCAGCGGCTCGGAGTTGAACAGCGCGTGCGCGATCATGTTCTTCTCGCGGCAGGCGTTCTCGATGTGCGTGCGCAGCAGCCTGGCGTCAAGCAGGTCAGCCACGCGCAGCCCGCGGCGGCCCATTTTGTCTTCATACGCCGGCCCAATGCCGCGCGAGGTGGTGCCGATCTTCACCCGGCCGGGAGCGTTCTCCGCCGCCAGCTCGATCATGCGGTGGTAGGGCAGGATGACGTGGGCGCGGTTGCTGACGAAGAGATTGCCGTCCACCTTGACGCCTGCCTGGCGCAGTCCCGCCACCTCCTTGAGGAAGGCGATGGGGTCGAGCACCACGCCGTTGCCGATCACACCGCGGCAGCCGGGGCGCAGCACACCGCAGGGCACCAACTGCAGCACAAACTTCTTGCCATTGATGATGACGGTGTGACCGGCGTTATGCCCGCCGGCGTAACGGGCTACGACGGAATAGTGATCGGAGAGGACGTCAACAATTTTGCCTTTGCCTTCGTCGCCCCACTGCGCGCCTATTACCACTGCGGTCCGGCTCTGCTTCACCATGAACTCCCTGGCAGGATTTGGCGGGCGAGGGCCTGCCCTGAGCTTGCCGAAGGGGCGCCCGCGCCACAACTGTCGGCGCACACACTCCTTGTTCGCCATGGGCTGGTGCTGTGCAAAATTACAGGGGTTCGGCGAGCGGGGTGTGTACATGCAATCATACCAAACGGCCGGGCGACGGTCGATAAATGGGGCAGGCTTACGGCCAGTCAGACGGCGATGGCTGACAGCTGACGGAGGCCAGCGCAGTACACTGATAACTGGCAACTAGTCCTATGCCTGAACTTCCTGAAGTCGAAACCGTAGTCCGCGGCCTGGCACGCACCGTGGTGGGAGACACCATCGAGTCGGTGTGGCTGGGCTCCAAGCCGGAACCGCTGAAGTCGTCCGCTGTGGAAATTGAGCGCACACTGCGCCACGCGCGCATCGCCGGCGTCCGCCGCATGGGCAAGCACATTGTGATTGATCTGGACAGAGCCGGCACGACGGCCAAGACTCGGCAGACTCAAAGCAAGGTTTCAAGCGCGAAGCACCACTCAGCCCAGTTTATCGTTCATCTGGGCATGACCGGCCAGTTGCTGCTGGCAAAGCCAGAGCAGGAAATCGAGAAGCACACGCATCTCGTTGCCCAGCTGGCTTCGGGAAGGGAATTGCGCTTTATTGATCCACGGCGTTTCGGGCGGCTGGCGGTACACACGCGCAACGGTTTCCAGGCCGAAGGCGTGGAGCCGCTGGATGTTGGTTTCGAAATCTTCGTCAACCTGTTCCGTAAGCGCAAAACCCCGATCAAGAGCGCGCTGCTGAACCAGAGGCTGCTGCGTGGTGTGGGCAATATCTATGCGGACGAATCGCTTTTCCGCGCCGGAGTGCGCCCTCGCCGCCGCGCCGCCTCGCTCACCCGGGCCGAACTGCGCCGTCTTTACGACTCCATCCAGCAGGTGCTCAGCCAGGCCATCGCCGCCGGCGGCTCTTCGGTTTCCGATTACGTGAACGCCGAAGGCGAGCCCGGCTTCTTCCAATTCGAGCACCGTGTTTATGGCCGCGAAGGCGAGCCCTGCCTGATCTGTCGCACGCCCGTAAAACGCCTGGTTATCGCCGGCCGGAGTAGCCACTACTGCCCGCACTGCCAGAAATGACAGTATCCGCGGGCACGCCGATGCTTGCGCCGCACCGTCAGCACGGAGACCTGCCGGACTTACTTGTATCTGTTTCTGTTCGCTACCGGTTGCGGTTCGCCTCCACTTGAACGTTCTCCAGGCGATGCACGCCGCTGCGCCGCAGGGTGTGCAGAACCCCCCAGACGACCACGGCAGCGGTGCACATAGTCAGCAGCATAAACGTCAGGACTGATACCAATGACGGCCAGACCGCCAATCCACCAGCAACGCTGGCAGCCTTCGCGATCGTGAGCACCGTACCGGCGAAGATCACCAGCATCAGGAACACGGTAGAGCGGGGAAAACGA
>DATGGJ010000576.1:0-2908 GCA_035308585.1 Terriglobales bacterium | reverse complement strand
GCGGCAGACGGAGATCACATCGGCGGCGGTCATGGTGATGGGATCGCCTTCCAGGAAGCGGGCCGCGCCGGCATTGACCACAATCGCCGCCGGACGGAATTGGGCAATGGCTTGCTGCACCTCGGCGCACCAGATAGTGTCGCCGGCGATGTAAAGCGGGTCCTCGCCCGGCCCGCGCAGCACAAAACCGGAGACTGGCGCCATCTTCCTGCCAATTTCACCGGTGCCGTGCTGCCCCCCCGTACGGGTGACCTCCAGCGCATTCCAGATCAGGCCGGTCTGCAATGGCTGGACGCGTGTAAATCCCTGGCCGCGGAGTTTCTGTTCGTCTTCGGGCTGGCAAAGCAAGGGAACCCCTTTGGGGAGTTCACGCGCGGCGGCATCGTCCCAGTGGTCGCGATGGGTATGCGTGACCAATATCGCGTCCAGGTCGGGCACGATTTCCGGGATCGCTGCCGGCAAAGGGACCAGGGGATTGGGCCGCGGGTTAGGCGAGTTGTCAATGGCAGGCATGGCGCCGGGCGCGCTCAGCATGGGATCTACGAGCAGCTTGCGGCCGGCGAACTCCACTATGAGCGTGGCGTGACGCAGCAGGCGAAGGCGCATGGGAATTGACGATTGTAGATTTTCGATTGCCGATTGAAAAGCAAAAGTGGCCACCCGGCCGGGCGTGCAACGGAGAGCCTGTTTATTCCTCGGCGGCCTCTTTCACAGTCGTGGGAGCGGGTTGGCCGGCGTCTTCCTTGTCCATGAAAATCAGGGCCGTCCAGGGGATGCCTTTCTCAACCGGTCCACCCTTGAGGGATTGCAGGTCAACTACTTTAGGAATGCGACGAACCTCAACGATGGCAAACACCCCGGTGCGCCCGTTCGCGCCCACGCGATCGCCCTTCTTAGGGATGCGACCTTGCTGGGCGCCCGGTTTCCTGGTGTGCTCGGCCCAATGTTTCTCCAAGTCTTTCATGTTCTTCGATTTCATAACCACAGCATGGCACATTCGGCTTGCCGGTTCTAGAGGGGATCAGATTCAAACTGTACTATTACCCATTTATCCGAGCGCCCCCAAACTCCTCCTTGGCGGCAGCGACGGTGTTGCAATGGATAGCCACCGTGTCCTCCACGTGCCAGGCATAACCGCCGGCGAAAGTCACCATGACCGGAATATTGCGGGCATGGGCCACGCGAAACACCAGCTGGTCGCGCTTCTTGAGCCCATCCACCGTCAGCTTCAGCCCTCCCAGCTGATCTTCGGCGTAGGGGTCGGCGCCGGCGACATAGCAGATCAGGTCGGGCTCGAACTGGCGCAGGCCGGAACTGAGAGCGTTGTCCAGCCAGGCGAGGTAGTCATCATCTCCGGTAGCGTCGGGCAGATTGACGTCAATGGAGGAGGGCGGCTTCCAGGCCGGATAGTTGTGCTCCTGGTGCAGCGAGATGGTAAAGACGCTGCCGGCGGGAGCCTCGGGGTGCGCGATCTCCTCCGCGGGCAGACCAAACATGGCTGCCGACCATGAGGGCAGAGGTTTGGGAGCGGCATGCCCGCGGCCAAAAATGGCGGCGGTTCCGTTCCCTTGGTGGACGTCGCAGTCTACGGTCATGGCGCGAGCTATCTTGCCATCCTTCTGCAGGCGGCGAATGGCCACGGCCACGTCGTGGATCATACAAAAGCCTTCTCCGTGGTCGGGAAAGGCATGGTGGAAGCCGCCGCCAATATTGACAGCGCACTTTTCGGCCACAGCATGTTCGGCTGCCAGGATGGACCCGCCTGCGGCCAGCCAGAATGCCCGCACCAGTTCCGGGGAATAGGGCACCTCCAGGGTGAGTTCCTCGCGCGCTGAGAGCGTCCCCGTCTTCAGCTTGTGCACATAGTCGGGCGTGTGTACCAGCAGGATGTCCTCGTCGGAGGCCGGCTTAGGAATGAGAAAGTCGGCGGATTCGGCTACTTTGTTGGTCAGCAAACGTTCCTTGATCAGGCGGTATTTTTCCGCGGGGAAGACGTGGTCGCCGATGGGAAGGTAATAGCCGTCGCTGTAAACCAGCTTAAAGGGCAGCATAAGAATGCGTTACGCAGCAGCAACTCCGCCCAGTGTTGAATGTGAGTTGCATTCCGCGCTACACATAATAAGCAAGTTTCGCAGGCTGTGCGGCGCCGCTCTGCTTCTACACTGCCGGGCAGAGGCAGTGTTCCAGAGCAGCAGCCTGCCATCCCGGCTTTTGGCGAAGCTTCTGGAGAAGAGGTTATGAGTTTCAGAGAAAGACTGCACACGGCGGAGCACCAGGGCTGGGAAGCTGCCCGGCAGGGGTTTATGCGGGCCCAGGCCAGCCTGGAGGAGGCGCAAAGCCGGCTGCGGCGTAAGATGCGCATTCATCCCCGTACCAGCAAGCCAGCGCTCCCGATGTTGATAAGCCTGGCTGATACTCGTAGGTCTGCAGCGAAAACGCCGCCCATCATCACCGTTAACGGGGAGGACCTCCCGCCCGACGAAATGGAAGCGCCTGAAGAACAAATGGTCTAGGTTATTTCTTGCGGGGAGGAACCTGGGGCGGGGGACGGCGAATGGGCACGATGGCGCCTTTGGAGGGATCGGCGGCGGCGGTCGCCCGGGTGAGGACTTCCTGCTGAATGTAAGTGACGAATTCCTGGATCTGGCGCTGCATTTCCTCCATGCGCTCCCGCATCTGCAGAATGATGGCAATACCGGAAATATTTACCCCCAGGTCGCGCGCCAGGGAGAGGATGAATTCCAGGCGCTGCAGGTCCTCGTCGGTGTAGAGACGGGTATTGCCTTCGGTGCGCGAAGGTTTGAGCAGGCCCTCGCGTTCGTAAAGACGAAGGGTTTGCGGGTGGATGCCGTACATCTCGGCTACCGCCGAAATCATGTAGGCGCCCCGGCCTTTGCGCTTGCTGGCC
>DATGGJ010000575.1:0-3186 GCA_035308585.1 Terriglobales bacterium | reverse complement strand
GTGCTCGACGACACTACCTGCATGGTCAAGTACCTGCAGCGCATCATGATGTTCTACCAGCACGAGAGTTGCGGCTGGTGCATTCCCTGCCGCGAAGGCACCGACTGGCTGAAGAAGACTCTGAACCGTTTTCACGCCGGAGGCGGCGTGGAAAAGGACATCGGCAACATTCAGTATCTGGCGGAAAACATGCTGGGCCGCACCTTCTGCCCATTGGGCGATGCGGCGGCTATGCCGGCGATTTCGATCGTTAAGAAATACCGCCAGGAATTTGAAGATCATCTGAACGGCCGGCCCTGTCCCTTTGACGCGAAGGCGGCGGAAGTGGCGGTGCCGGCCTGAGTGGGATTGGTAATTGAGTAATTTGTAATTGGTAATTTTGAAACCGATGTGAGCAGTGGGTTTTCAAATTACAAATTGCAAATTACTAAATTACAAATTATGCCAGACGTAAACATCACGGTTGACGGCAAGAAGCTCTCGGTTCCCGCGGGCACGCTGCTCATCGAGGCCTGCAAGAGCGTGGGCATCGAGGTGCCTTCCTTCTGCTATTACCCCGGGCTCTCCCTGCAGGGCGCCTGCCGCATGTGCCTGGTCAAAATCGAGAAGATGCCCAAGCTGCAAACCGCCTGCACCACGGTGGTCACCGAGGGCATGGTGGTAAGCACGGAAATTGACGAGGTCCGGCAGGCGCGCAAGGCCATGCTGGAACTATTGCTCGCCAACCACCCGCTCGATTGCCCGGTGTGCGATGCGGGCGGCGAATGCGAACTGCAGGACATGACCTTCTCCTACGGCGCCGCCGAATCCAAGCTCATTGACATTAAGAACCACAAGGATGAGCAGCAGTGGTCGCCGGTGGTCTATTTCGACCGCCCGCGCTGCATCATGTGCTACCGCTGTGTGCGCGTGTGCGGCGAAGGCATGGACGTGTGGGCCCTGGGCACCGCCAATCGCGGCTCCGCCCAGCTCATCATGCCCAACCACTCCGATTACCTGGAGTGCGAAGAGTGCGGCATGTGCATTGATATCTGTCCCGTGGGCGCGCTCACCTCCGGGGCTTACCGCTACAAGACCCGCCCCTGGGAAATGAAGCACGTGGGCACCGTCTGCACCCACTGCGCCGACGGCTGCAAAACGACGCTGGGCGCGCGCCGCTCTCCCACCGGCATGCAGATTGTGCGCGGCGATAACCGCGACAAGAGCGGCATCAACGGCGATTTTCTCTGCATCAAGGGCCGCTACGCCTTCGATTTTGCCAACCACGACCATCGCATTACCCAGCCGCTCATCCGCAAGGATGGCCGCCATGTGCCCGCCACCTACGACCAGGCCTACGAACACATCGCCCTGCGTCTGAAGGAGATTCGCGAACAGCACGGCGGGCAGGCCATCGGCGTGATTGGCTCCGCCCGCACGAGCAACGAAGAAAGCTATCTGCTGCAGAAGTTCGCCCGCCGGGTGCTGGGCACCAACAACATTGACCACCACCGCACCGCCGACTTCCCCGCCTTTGCTGCTGCGCTGGCCGGCAAAAAGGACGCCACCGCCAGCATGCGCGACGTTTTCAATGCGCCCGCGATTCTGCTGATGGGCAATGATCCCACCAACCAGCATCCGCTGCTGGCCTGGCAAATCCGCAATAATGTCCGCCTGCATCGCGCCCGGCTCTACGTGGTGAATTCCTCGCCCATCAAGCTGCGCCGACAGGCGGCCAGTTTCACCCAGATTCCCGCCGGAAGCGAGCCGCAAATGGCCGCCTTTCTGGCGGGCGACGATTCCGCCGCGAGCGCTCTAGCATCGGGCGAGACCACCCGCGAAGCCCTCACCGCCTTGCGCGACAAGCTGCGCGGCGAGCAGAACCTGGCCATCCTTTTCGGCTCGGAACTGCGCGGGCAGAAGATCGAAGCGCTCGCGCGCTTCGGCTCGGCTCTGCCCGGCGCAAAGTTTATCTGCCTGGGCGATTACGCCAATTCCCGCGGCGCCGCCGATATGGGCCTCTACCCTGACCTGCTTCCCGGATACGTGCCGGTCGGTTCCGGCAGCCGCTTCCACGAGGAGTGGGGAGCTCCTCTGCCCAGCGAGCCGGGCATGAACCTGCTGCAAATGATGGAGGCCGCCCAGGCCTCCCGCCTGAAGGCGCTGTACATCGTCGGCGCCAATCCTGTGGTTCGCTTCAACATTGATCCCTTCGCACTCTCAAAAACCTTCACCGTCGTGCAGGACATGTTTTTGACCGAAACCGCGCTGCTGGCGGAGGTCATTTTGCCCGCTGCCAACGCTTACGAGAAGTCTGGCACCTTCACCAACACCTGCGGCGACCTGCAATTGCTGAAGAAAGCCGGCGACATCACCACCGTGAAAAGCGACTTTGAGATGCTGCTGCGCGTGGCCGACCGCATGGGCTTTGATCTGCGCCGCCTGGTGCCTTTCCGCCAGGCCGAGCGCGCCGACCTGGGCCAGTCCCGCGGCGTGCAATCGGGCGAGGCTGACCGCCATGCCGTGTGGCTGGAAGCGCACGGGCTCGAGCCCAAGCTCAGCCCCTTCGACCCCCTCGCCATGCTGGATGAAATTCAGCGCCTGGTGCCCGGTTATGACGTTTCCCGGGTGGAACTGCTGGCCGGCAACGACCAGCACACAACCGTGGAGGAAGGCGTGGCCGGCCCCATCGCCAGCCATCCCGAACTGATTCTGCCCGCCAACGACACGCTGTTTACTTCGGGCACGCTGGGGCGCTACAGCCGGACTTTGAACTCGGTGATCGAGAACCCGCGGCGTACGCCGGTGGAGAAGGATAAAGAAGTGGCGGTGTAAGGTCTCAAAGTTTTTACGTTCAAGGTTCCAAGTTTCAGAGGTTTCCACGGGAGTACGCCTGTGGCTTAAGCAAGGCGTCATCCTGAGGACCTTCAGGTCCGAAGGATCTCGCGTGTACTTCCAGGAACACGGCTTTTGCCGAAGCCAACAGCCAAAAGGCGACGGCTGCGTTTCGAAACTTTGAAACTCTGAAATCTTTAGTAAGGTGAGCTTAAAGGTAGGAAATGCATTTGACTCTCGGCACCTTCATCATCGTCTCCGTCATCAAGATCGTGATCGCGCTGGTCGTGTTGCTCACCGGCGTGGCCTACACGGTCTGGCTGGAACGGAAGCTGGTGGGACGCATCCAGAACCGCTGGGGCCCCACTCGCG
>DATGGJ010000574.1:0-3101 GCA_035308585.1 Terriglobales bacterium | reverse complement strand
TCAACCGCCTGCCAGAAAAAGAGAAAGCTCCCGCGGGCGGAATGCAGTAGCGGCAAGGGAAGATGCTGAATTCAGAGGCGGCGTGGCTCCGGCTGCCTCTGAATTCTTTTTTCTTGTGCGCCTTCGGGAAAATTATTGGCTCCCACTGCGGAAGACATTCACTGCCCGCATTTGCCTGCGCCTCCGAGACCTCTCAGGACATCGAACTACTTGTGCCAGACAGCATCCATATTCCGCTGGCGCATCATAATCAGCGAAGGGACCCATGACCGCGCCGGATGAATCCCCAGTCGCGCTCTCTCCCCAATTCCGCTTTCGAGCGGCTATGCTGCTGGCCGTCGCGGCTGATGCCCTGCAACTTATCGTTTTCCCGTTATTTCTCGAAGGAGCTTTATCACCTCTCGACGATGTGCTCGACCTCGCCGTCGCTGCCGTGCTGGTCAACCTGCTGGGATGGCACTGGGAGTTTCTGCCGTCATTTGTCGGCAAACTCGTGCCCGGAGCGGATTTGGTTCCGTTCTGGACGCTTGCCGTCGCCAACGTTTATCGCAAGTGGAAGCAGATTGTGGTTACCAGCGAAGAAGGACGCAAACAGCGCCCGGCATTACCGGCATCGGAAGCTTCTTCTCAGGTACTGCTCAATAACCCCCGCAACTGATAGCAGTACCCCATTCCCTGCGCCAAAAATCTGCTTGAGCTATTCGGGATCGGGCAAACCCCACTCGCTCAGTCGCCACGCCTGCAACAGCTTCTCCGGCACAAACTTTTGCCGCCAATTCTTCTCCACCCATTCGCGGAGCTGTGGCGAACTAGCATACTGTTCGGGGGTGAGTTTCAATCGTTTGGTAAGTTGTTCAAACTCGGACGGAACTGGCGGGTAGGAGCCTTCGCCCTGGAGTCCCTGTGTCCACCCAGGGTTGCCTCGTTGTTTCCGCATAACACAATTAGAGCATAAACAGGAGGCCGTGCCCTATGGTGAATTTGACCTGTGGTTACCTTGTGAGTCACAGACCAGCCGATGGGCCTTAGGCCTCGTTTCCGTGGTGGTTCGAGTGCGGCGCCACCCGCCGGAGCTTAGGGCGGCCGTACATTTACAAAGATTTACCTATCGTGACTGACTCTTTACGCGCTGCCGATCCGCTCTGGCATCCTAGTTGTCAGATTATGTTCGTGATTGGCAAGAGCACGCGTAGTACCGGAGGCTGGCTGCTTCTGTCCAGCGGCATGTTGCTCCTGCTAATGCTGCTCGCCCTGCTGGTCTTTGGCAAAAACGAAATGGTCCGTCCTCGCCTCGGGAGCGGGCCAGGCTTTAGTAAGCTGGGACCTGAAATTGTCGAAAGCTACTATCCGGCTGGCCTGAAGCGGTGAACCCAGGCCTGGGCCTTCATCGCAGAGATGCCGGCCCCCGCCTGCCGCCACCGAAGCTTCAGGCTGCCGTGGTTAGTTTTCCTGTTTGTTGCCGGGCTCCCTGGCCAATGCCAAGCACGACCCGCCCGTTGACTTTCCCCTCCTTGAGCCGCTTGAAAACGTCATTGATGGAGTCCAATGGCAGGGTTTCAATGGTCGCTTTTACCTTGCCTTCAGCTGCAAAAGTTAGCGCCTCTTCCAGATCCTTGCGCGTGCCCACAATCGAACCTCGGATGGTGTATCCGTTCAACACCACATCAAAAATGGAGACCGGGAATTCGCCCGGGGGAAGGCCATTCAGCACGCATGTGCCGCCCCGGCGCAGCATGCCAATCGCCTGCCTGAAGGCGATGGTCGAAACCGCCGTCACCAGAACGCCGTGCGCTCCGCCGACCTGCTTTTGAATCTCTGCCGGCGGATCCTGGGTTTTGGCATCAATGGTGATCTCCGCTCCCAGGCTCCTGGCCAGCGCCATCTTCTCCGGCCCCAGGTCCACCGCCGCCACGTGCATGCCCATGGCCCTGGCGTACTGAATTGCGACGTGGCCCAGGCCGCCGGCTCCTGAAATCACCACCCACTCCCCGGGCCGGGTGCCCGTTTGCTTCAGGCCTTTGTAGGTGGTGACGCCGGCGCAGAGAATTGGCGCCGCGTCCACAAAAGAAAGTTGGGTGGGAATCCTTCCCAGGTAATCCGCCTGCGCTACCGCGTACTGGGCGAAGCTGCCGTCCACGGAATAACCGGAGTTCTTTTGCTCTCGACAGAGCGTTTCCCAACCCGACAAACAGAACTCGCAATGACCTCAGGCGCTGTGCAGCCAGGCGATGCCCACCCGGTCGCCTTCTTGGAGATGGGTGACGCCTGGGCCGAGCGCGGCCACAATTCCCGCGCCTTCGTGCCCGGGGATAAAAGGAACCGTGGGCTTGACCGGCCAGTCGCCCTCGGCTGCATGCAGATCGGTATGACAAACACCGCTGGCCACAATTTCCACCAGCGCCTGTCCTGGTCCAGGAGTTGGGACCGGGACTTCTCGAACCGCCAGCGGCTCGCCGAAGCTTTCGACCACCGCCGCTTTCATGGTTTTCGGAATCGCCATTGCTTACCTCCCAGGTGAGCTGGGGCGACTCTAGTGCGCAGACAAACATCAGTATGTGATCTGGGTCACACTGAAAAGTGATGTGGTACCCGGGCTTTCGGGGGTGTCGCCGGCTCAATCGTGTGCGTTCTCTCCGCCGGGCGGGAGGTCAACCCGAAGCTGCTGTCCGAGTGTCTTGGCAAACGAGTTCAGCTGCCTCGCCAGCCCCAGCTGCCAGCTCTCCACGCTGCGCCGCGCCATATCGTGCATGGTTTGCTCAAAGGACTGCAGGGTGACGGAAACCTTGGCCTGCAGCGACTCGGAAATGGAAGCCTCAATTTCATTCTGCGCCCGGTTCAGCTGGGCGCTGGCTTCATTGAGTTGCATCTCGAGTTCCTGCGCATTGTGCGCTCTCAGTTGTTGGAGCAGTCCATCTACCGTGCTTTCGAGCTGAGCTTTGGCTTGCGAGATGATGTCCCTGGCAACCCCCTCTGCGTGCTCCTGGAAATCCACTTCCAGCCGCTGGGCAGACTGATCCAGCTTTCCCAGCCGGCTGTTGACATCAGCAAGCTGCGCCTCGATGCTGGACCATTGTGCTGCAAGGGCGTCCTGGAGCCGTTGC
>DATGGJ010000573.1:0-1763 GCA_035308585.1 Terriglobales bacterium | reverse complement strand
TGCTGAGAGAGGTTTTCAGGCTTTGCGGCCAACTGGAGACAGGGCCCAGGGGCGTTTGCGACCAGTCCAGCGAGCGCATGAGCGCGCCCAGGTCTCCGCCGCCCACAAAAATGTCGCTGGGGAGCGCTGCTGGTCCCCCCTTTTTGCTACTGTGCATAGAAGGTGCGAGATTTACTAACCTGCTGATCGCCTAATGCAAGCCTGGGTTCCGGTGCTGCCGCGCTGACCCGCAGTAGGATTCAGAGCTGTCCTCACCTGGTTGTCCCCTGGACGCCCCAGGGTCCCCGTTTATTTGGCCCTCTCTGTTTTATGTTAGCACGTAGTGTCAGGCAGCCACGCTGCCGCCGGCACTGGCTGGAGCCGGCGAAGGGAGCTGGATATTCCGATTCTTACCGCCGCAGGTACTTGCCCAGGCATCGCGGGCAGGGCGTATAGCCGGCGCGCGCCGCTTCCTGCGCGCTCATCAACTCAGGTTTGCCATGAATGTAACTGCAGGAAGGATCATGATAAAGCTTGCCCTGCGCGGTGACCGCTACCTGCCGAGAAGGCAAATGCACCGCGGGCATGCTGTGGCGGGAGAGAAGAGTTGCGGTCGCACCCGGCCGAGAATAGCCGTAAGTCACCACCGCCGCTGCCAGCAGCGCCGCGACCACCACAGCTGCCCAAACCCGGCCGCTCATGTCTGTTCTCCCAGGAAGCAGGTCCGGGCAAGGCAACTGCCTCGCCCGGACTCTTTGCTTAGTGCTGCATCTCGTCGGCTTTCTTGTCCGCCTTCTTGGCTTTCTTGGCCTTCTTCGCCTTGGCCTTCTTTTCCTTTTTGGCCTTCTTAGGCGCCTTGGCTGTGTCGCTCTGGGCGGCATCCTGTTTCATCGCATCCTGTCCAGCGCGAGGCTGGGCAAAAAGGGTGAGGGAGCTGAGCAGAAACATCACTGCCAAGAGGCTCATGAGGTACTTGCGCATTGTGTGGTTCCTCCAATTCGAACCCTGTGGGTTCGGGTTGAGTAAAGATGCCCAACTGCCCGGAAAGCCGCTCTACTCCGCGCTCCGGCGTGACAGGTACTCGGGATCGCGCTTCCATCCCGTCAGCATAGAGGCAAAGTTGGACCAGCCGTGAAGCACAACCATGATCAGGTGGCCGGGAATAAATGCCAGAAAACCGCACATGGCCAGGAAATGCCAGACGCGGGCCAGATGATAGCCGCCCATGGGCCACGCCAGCCAGGAAAATTGCACCGGTTTGTAAAGCACAAGGCCGGTCAGCAGGGAAGCGGCTCCGCACAACACTGTCGCCGTGTAGGCCAGCTTCTGCAGCGGATTGTATTGCTCCGTGGCCGGCGGTTTGGGACCGAACAGGAAGTAGTGCCGGGCCATTGGCCACACCCCCTCCACATCCCGCGGCATGAACAGCACCGTCCTGTAATGGCCGCTAATCAACTGATATGCGAGGTAAAGCAGGCCACTGCCCGCGAACAGCCACATGAAGGTGAAGTGCCACTGCAGCGCGCCCCCCAACCAGCCCCCCAGGGTCAGGGACTTGGGAATATTCACCAGGTCGTGCTCGGGTATCTTCGTTCCAAAGCTGGGAAACGCGCGAAAGATGCGCAGGCCGCTGGCCGCCAGCACCGCCACGGCCACCGCGTTCAGCCAATGGGTGAAGCGAATGGCCCAGGGATGCTCGTAGGCGGCCGTGACTAGTTGCATGCGCGCTTCCGGCTTGGCATCCGGCACTCCGGCTTGTGCTCCGCTCGCCATTCCTCCCCTAA
>DATGGJ010000572.1:0-2208 GCA_035308585.1 Terriglobales bacterium | reverse complement strand
CTGGACCGCAGCTGGGGCCTGGACCGCGGCTTCGATTACTACGACGACAAATTCAACGCCCAGAGCTTGCTGGAAAAAAATCCGGAACTGGTGGAGCGCCGGGCCGGGCCCAGCGTGGATGTGGCCCTGAAATGGCTGGCGCAGCGCCGCGCCCGGCCGTTTTTCTTCTGGCTGCATCTTTACGATCCCCACAGCCCCTATAATCCCCCGGAACCATTTCTCAGCCAGTATCGCCAGCACCCGTATGACGGCGAGATTGCCTACGCCGACAGCCAACTGGGGCGCCTCTTCCGCTGGCTGCGCAGCAGCGGGCAATACCAGCGCACCTGGATAGTGCTGCTCAGCGACCACGGCGAGTCCCTGGGCCAGCATGGCGAACAGGAGCACGGATTCTTCATTTACAACTCGACCGTGCATGTGCCGCTGATCATCAAGCCAGCGGCGAAGTCGAGCCGCGAACTGCGCCCCATCGCCGGGCCGGTGGAGAGCATCGCCGTGGCGCCCACCATCCTGGAAATGGCGGGCATAGATGACCCCATCCGTAAGCAGTTCGATTCCGCAGGCTTGTTCCCCGGAGATGTCTCCAAACTTCCCACGGCCGCCTACAGCGAAACTTTCTATCCCTTCTCCTCCTTCGGCTGGAGCCCGCTGCATGGACTGGAGACGGACAAGTACCAGTACATTGAGGCACCCAGGTCCGAACTGTACAAGCTGGAGGGCGATCCCGGCGAGGAGAGTAATGTGGCCGTCGGACAGGAGGCGGTCGCCGGTGTTTTGAAAGGGGAACTGCAGAAGCGTATTCAGGAACATGCGCCCGAAGGCGGATCACCGGCCGGCGGCAGCCTGGATGACTCCGCCGCCGCCAAGCTGCGCGCCCTGGGTTATTTCGCCTACCGCGCGCCCGTGTCTCAGGCTACCCTGCAGCACCCGCTCGCCGATCCCAAGGACAAGCTGGAGGAATATAACTCCATCCTGCGCGCCAGCGACGTGATCGAGGGCGGGCATTACGCCCAGGCCGGCGCCCTGCTCAGCCAGATCCGCCAGCGAGATCCCGGCTTATACGTGATTCCCTTCATGCAGGGGGAACTGGCTTTGCGCCAGCGGCAGGCGCCCCAGGCCGCGCAATACTTCCAGGAGTGCCTGCAACTGGCGCCGGACTTCGACCAGGCCATGAGCGGGCTGGCGGGCGCCCTGGAAGCGCAGGGCAAGCCGCAGGAGGCCATTCAATGGCTGCAGAAGGCGATCCAGCGCAACCCGCGAAATTTCCGGGCCTGGTACGAGATTGGCTGGATTCAGGAGCGCAGCGGCGACCACGCCGCGGCCATGGACAATCTGCAAAAAGCATTGGGCATCCAGCCCTCGTTTGCCCCGGCTCACCGCGATATCGGCATGCTGCAGTATGGCAACCAGCAATACGCCGCGGCCGCGGTAAACCTTAAAAAGGCCATCGAGCTTGGCCTCAACCAGCCCACTCTGTTCAATTTTCTTGGGATTTGTTACAGCCGGACCAACCGGATGCCGGAGGCGCTGCGCAGTTACCGGCAAGCGCTCAAGCTCAGCCCCGATTACGCGGAAGCCCACCTCAACCTGGGTTTCGCTTACGAGCAACTGCACAACCAGGCAGCGGCGCAACGCGAATATAAAGAGGCCTGCCGCCTCAGCCAGCGCATTTGCCAGTTGATTCGCTCCCGCCAGCAATAGACGATGTGGAAGTCCTCAGGAAGGGCCGCTCTGGCCCGCTACCGAGGCCTGCAGGCGGTGCATTAACTGTTCCGCCTGCGAACGGAAGGGGCTGGCCGGGAATGCCTTGATGAAGTCCTGTAACTGGCCGAGGGCGTCAGCCCTTTTTCCCTCTTTCAGCAGCACATTGATCAACTGCAGCCGCGCCTGGGCCATAAAGGGATTGAGCTGCACGGCCTGGCGCAGGGCCTGTTCCGCCGGAGCTAGTTTACCGGTGCGCATATCGAGAGAGCCCAACAAAAACTTGCCCAAAGCCGAATCGGGCTGCAGACGCAAGCCATCATTGAGAAAACGCTGCGCATCGGGCAGCTGCCCCATCAGCATGCAGACGTTGGCCAGGTTCAAATAGCCGGCCGCGTCGCTTTGGTTGAGCTGAATCACTTTTTGGAACTCGCTGCGCGCGCCCGGCAAGTCATTCAGCGCCAGCCGGTCAGACCCGAGATTGTTGAGCGCGGGATAGAAAGCGGG
>DATGGJ010000571.1:0-8148 GCA_035308585.1 Terriglobales bacterium | reverse complement strand
CCGAATTGCGGGTAGCCTTTGGCGGCGAAGGCAATGTCGGCGAACTCCTCCACCTTGAAGCCAAAGCTTTCGCAGGTGCCCTGCAGGAAGTAGCCGTTGCCGGCGGAACACTGGGTGTTGAGCTTGAAATCTTTTACCCGGCCGTCCTTGAGGATGATGATCTTGATGTCCTGGCCACCTACGTCGCAGATGACGTCCGCGTCGGGATAGAAGTGCAACGCGGCCTGGGTGTGGGCCACGGTCTCCACCAGCGCCACATCGGCGCCGACGGCGTCTTTCAGAATGTCCTTGGCATAGCCGGTGGTGCCCACGCCCAGGATCTTGATGGTCGCGCCCTGGTCGGTCACCTGCTTGGCAATTTTGCCGATGACCTCCTGCGTGTCCTCGATGGGATTGCCCTTGGAGAGCTGGTAGGTCTTGCACAGAATGTTGCGGTTCCTGTCCACCAGCACCGCTTTAGTGGAGGTGGAGCCGCCGTCTATGCCGATAAAGCCTTCCACCACCTGCCCGGGCTGGAAAGTGGACGGCACAAATTTCTTCTTCGCGTATTTCCGCTTGAAGGCGTCCAGTTCTTCCGGAGTCTTGGCCAGGGCCTGGCCGCCGCCCTTCTTGGCTTTCTCAATAGCGCGGCCCTCGGTGATGTACCACTGCAGCTTTTCGTAGCCCAGGTACACGCCCACGCCCGGATCTTCCTGCTTGCCGAATTCGACCGCGCCAATGCAGGCGAAGTACTGGGCGTTATCCGGCGTGCGCACCAGGTCTTCAGGATTTACACCTTCGGGCAGCGGGTAATTGCGTTCTTCCCAGATTTTGGGGATGTTGTGCTTCCAGCAGTCCCGCATGCCCTTGATGTAGCAGTTGGGGCCGCCCAGCAGCAGCACCACCGGACGCAGGGTGTTGCCGCGGGTCAGAACGGAAAGGTTCTGCTGCACGATGGACTCGAACAGCGAGGCCATCAATTCCGGCGGAGGCACGCCCTGTTTCTGCAGGCTGTTGATGTCGGTTTCGGCGAACACGCCGCACTTGCCGGCCACCGGGTGCAGCTTCAGCCCGTTGTAGCCCATCTGGCAGAGTTGGTCGGAGGGGATGCGCAGCTTGGCGTTGATCTTGTCAATCACCGCGCCGGTGCCGCCCGCGCACTTGTCGTTCATGGAGGGCAGCTTCTTCTTTTTGCCGGTCTCGGGATCTTCCTTGAAGATGATGATCTTGGCGTCCTGGCCGCCCAACTCGATGACCGAACCGCATTCCGGGTAGAGCTTCTCCACCGCCAAGGAAACCGCGTTCACCTCCTGCACGAACTTGGCGCCAATGTGCTTGGAGACGGTGCTGCCGCCGGAGCCGGTGATGAAGACGCGGTAGTTTTCGTTCGGGGTGGCTGGCAAATCGGCCTGGATGGCTTGCAGCATTTCCAGCGCCTTCTCCGGCTGCTTGGTTTCGTGGCGCTGGTAGTCCTGCCACAGAATGTCGTCGTTTTCGCCATCAATGACCACGACTTTCACCGTGGTCGAACCCACATCCACGCCCATCCACAACAGCTCGTATTTCTTCTGCGGATTCGCTTTTTCGGTTAGTCCCGGCATTTACACCCCGTTGTGCGTCGTTGGCTATCGTTGGCCTGCAGATCACGTAGTAGCGCCGGCGTCCCGCCAGCTGGGTAAGGCAGAATGCCCTCACCACAGCGGACAGGATGCGGCGCTACTTCTCAGTGCTCTTCCATGTGATACGGCACCTGCGCGCCCATCTTCTCCGCCACATGGACGGCGAAGTTGGCCGCGGTCCCGATCACGCCTTTGTACTTGGGCACATGGTAGATGGCCTTCGACATCTCCGGATGCTCGGCCACGTAGGCCTTCAGCTCATCCGTGGTCTTGCCGATCTTCGCCAGCACATCCTTGAACTCCAGCTTGGCCTTGGCCTTGGCTTCGCCCAGGGCCATCTGCACCCGGCTGTGGGCGTTGATTTCGCCTTCGCCGGAGGTCTCAATAGGCAGGTAGATCATGTCCTTGTAATGCGCCACCACGGCCGACTGCGCGCCGTCCGACTGCGTGGAAGGCATGCAGCCGAAGGGCTTGAGCGAGAGCACCATGTGGGCCAGTTCGTGGTTGGTGTAGTAAATGTTCTTGGCCACTTCCAGGTGGCCTTCGCCGCCTTCGGCCCGGGTGTTGTAGTAGGGATGGCCGACGCGCTGCAATTCGTACTGGTTGACCAGCTTGTGCGCGGTTCCACCCAGGGCCTCTACGATCTTATGGTACTCGCGGGCGAAGATCTTTTCCGCCGCTTTCAGCTTGAGCAGCTTGTTGCGGTACGCCCACTCGATCTTGGCGTGCTTGTCAATCCGCCAGGCCGCGGGCATGACGGCTCCCTCTTCCAGGCCGCGGCGGTCGCGGCCTTTCTGGATCACCTGGTGAATCAGGTAGTTGATCCAGGTGGCGATGGGCTCGACGATGATCTGCGCGCCTTCTTTGTTCAGGAAGCGGAACATATTGAAGTTGCCGTCGCCTTCCGTGGTCTGGGCCCAGAACTCGCCCGTAATCTTCACGATGGGCTTGACCTTGAGCCGGTCCACGGGAATGGAGTTGAAGCGGTCGCGGCAGTGGTGCAGCGCTTCGACGTAGTCGTCGCTATAGAGCTGGTCCAGGAACTTGCCCAGATACTCGACCGCGCTCTTGGCGGGCAATTTACTGGCAAACTTGCCCAGCCTGGCCTCCACGCTCCACGGCGACTTCTTCTTGAGCACCTCGTGCATGTAGTCAATCACTTCGTCGAGCACGGCATCGGTTTCGCCCGGATTCAACTCGAAGGCGCGCACCTGGTGGGCCAGTTCGTTGATGACGTCGCCCATGTTCAAGCCGTTGAGAATGCTGAGGAAGAAGTCCAGGTTCATGTCCAGGCCGGCTTCCGCCTCGGCCTGGTTCAGGCCGCCGGACTGCTGGAACAGGAGCACCCGGAAACCGTCGTAGCCGGCATTGCGCAGGGCCAGACGGTACTCGGATTCATACATGCCGAAGCGGCAAGGACCGCAGGCGCCGGCGGTAAGGAAGACGTAATTGTTGATCAAATCCTGGCGCTTCTGCCCCGATTCTTCCAGCGTCTGCAGGTACTGCACCAGGTTGCCGACGGTGAAGTAGGTGGGGTTGCATTGGCCGTTGTTGCCATACTCCTTGCCCAACTGGAAAGCCTTGACGTCGGGCGTGGGCACCACCTCGCAGCGGTAGCCCAGGCCTTCCAGGGCGCCGTGGACCAGTTTTTCGTGCTTCCAGGTGAGGCCGCCGAAAAGCAGGGTAGTGCGGTGGCGCTGGTCGGCGGTAAAGGGACGCTCGATGGGCTTGTGGAAGTGGTGGACCTGCTTTTGAACTAAACCGGCTTCCGCCTCCAGGCGGGCTCTTTCTTCAGCCACACGCTGGCGGATCATGTCTTCTACTGTGGTGATCTGCACGAGCTCATTGCCGGACACAGGATGCGTCGAAGTGCTCATAACCTCACCTTCCCTGGCACGCAGTGTGAATCATTGATATTCAAGGACTTTTGCTGGGTACACTTTTCCCGTGATTAAAAACGTTACATATTGTTGCCCGGTTTGCCTGTTAACCGAATCGCTTTGTAGCGAACGGCGGAAATTAGTGGTTCAAGCGCCCGCTGAGGCTGCTGAGCGGATGCCAACCGGCTGCAATTCAGTGACTTACAAGCCATTATCACAATCGCTTGTGATAAGCCCCAGGCTAGCAACAGCTGCCCTTGGCCGGCAAGTTATGGCTTCTGAGCCGGGCCGGCAAGCGGCACAGACCGGCAAGACTGCGATGTCGCGGTTTGCCGCGTGTTCTGAGGCCCTGGCGGGGTGCGGCTGTGGCGACAAAACGGCTGTTAGCGTCGGTAGTGGACGGGGATGCGCGCCATGAGTTGCGCAAATCGGGGGTCGTTGCGCAGGGCTCGGGCAGCCGGTTCGGTCCAGAGGTAAACCAGGTAGTCGCAGCGCTCGTCATACGCTTTCTGCAGCCAGGCGAACGCCTGGTCCTTATCGCCCAGCCCGGTGTAGATTGCCGCCACGTACAGCGCGGGCACGTACCGGTGCTGTGAAATGCGCTGCAATTGCCGCAATCTGGCGCGAGCCGCCGCCCCGTCCCCCGCAAGGGCCTGGTCATATCCCAGCAGCATGAGCAAGCCTGGATCTTCCTCCCGCCCCTTTAGAGCGTTGCCGAACAGGCGTGCCGCCTCTGCGTATCTCCCCACCTGTATCTCGGTGCGGCCAAGGTTGATAAGACCAACCGAAAAATCAGGATCGAGTTCGAGAGATTTCTTGTACTCGGCGCCCGAGCGTTCAAATTGACCTGCCAGGTAATAAGCTTCTCCCAGGGATGCTGTGATCACCGGGGATAACGGGTCGAGTTCCTGGGCTCGCTTACGTTCGTTAATCGCTTCGTCCAGGCGCCCCGTAGCGCTCAGGTAGTAGGCATAAAACTGATGGGCGGTGGCGTAGTCGGGGCGCAATTGCAGCGCCAGCTGCAGTTCCCGTTCAGCGCCGGCGGCGTCCCACTCGTAAACCAGGTCAACATAGCCGAGCGAAACGTGGGCCTCCGCCAGCTTTGGATCCAGCGCCAGGGCTTTTTGCGCGGCGGCTTTGGCCTTGGGAAAGGCTTCCCGCGGAGGCAGAACCGCGTAGGGGATGGAGCCCAGCAAACCATAGCAGTCGGCCAATCCCGAGTAGGCGGCGGCATAATCGGGTTGATCGGCTATGGCTTGCTGAAAATAGTCAACCGCCTTGAGCAAACTTTCCGGACTGCGCTTGTTCCAGAAATACCGGCCCTTCAAGTAGGCCTCGTAGGCGGCCGGCTCGATTTGCGGCGCCGCCTGGGACGCGGCCGGCAGCCTGGCGCTGATGGCGCGCGCAATGGCACCCGCCACCTCCGCCTGGATGCCAAGCACATCGCGCAAATCGCGTTCGTAACTCTCAGCCCAAACCTGGCTCTGGTCTCGCACCTGCTGCAGCTCCGCGGTAATCGCCACCCGGTTCCCGTCTCGCCGCACGCTGCCCTGCAACACGTAATCGGCTTTGAACTCGCTGCCGATCTGGCGCAAGCTCCGGTCGCGATAGGCGGCAGTCAAGCGGACCACGCGCAGCTTCCCCGGAGCCACCTGGGCCAGCCGCGCCATCATCTCTTCGCTCAGCCCAGCCGCAAAATACTCCTGCCCAGGAGCGGCGGCGTTCAAGTCGCGGAAGGGCAAAACCGCCACCGTCACCTGGCCGGAGCGGGCCGGCCAGATGCGCTGGCGCAGCAGGCTGATTCCCGCCACAAGCAACACTCCCGCCGCCGCGGCCAATAGCCAGGGCCAATATCGAGTGTGGGATTCTTCAGCAGCCGCCAGGGCAGCGGCATTGATGGCGGGCTGGGAAGCGCCGCCGGTCGGGGCAGCGGTTTCGGCCACCGCGCTGTTAGCCTCCCGCCCATGCCACCACTCATCGAGTTCCGACTGGTAGGCGTAGACCGTTCCCTGCTTATCGTGCAAGTGGCGATGCACCGGCAGGCCTTCACCGCGTTCCCAGCGCTGCACGGTGCGCACATCGCGGCGCAGATAGGCGGCGATCTCCTTCCACGAATCCAGCCGCTGGCCGGCGCGCTGCTCTCCCGAGTTGGATTGCACTTTAGAACCTGGCTCCGACATATGCGGTCCGCGCGCCTGCGCTCAAGTTTGGGGAGCGCGAGAAATTGCAGCGAGTGTACCCGTGCGGGTCCGGCTTTTCAACGCAGGGTGAGGAATCTGGTGAGGGGGCGCGCAACCTCAGCGCTTGCCGGTTGCGGTCACCACGCGAAGCAGCATAGGCTGTGCTGATCATGCCAAAAGCCATGTTCACCATCGGCGACCCTGTGTCTGACCGCGGGGAAAGCCCCGGTCTGGCCGACTCGGGCAGCTTGTTGAGCCGGCAATGGCGCGTGCTGGGGGTACTGGCTCTGATCAACCTGGTCAATTACGTTGATCGCCAGATCATCTTCCCTTTGTTCCCCTTTTTGCGGCATGAATTTGGGCTCAGCCACCTGCAGTTTGGTTCGCTGGCGACGGCGTTCACCATTGTGCTTTCGGTGGGCAGTCTCCCCCTGGGCATGCTGGCGGACCGAACCTCGCGGCGCATGGTGGTCAGCGGAGGCGTGCTGTTCTGGAGCGCGGCCACCTTCCTGAGCGGACTGGCGACTTCGTTCCGCTCGCTGCTGCTGGCCCGCTCGCTGGTGGGAGTTGGGGAAGCCGCCTACGCGCCCGCCGGGGCCGCCATGGTCACCGCCAATTTTCCAAAGCACATGCGGGCGCGCGTGCAGGGCATTTTCGATATCGGCATGTTCGCCGGGGGCGCCATTGGAATAGCCTTGGGCGGCATCATGGCGCAGTACTTCGGCTGGCGGGCCGCGTTCTTCCTGGTGGGCGTGCCCGGAGTGCTGTTGGCGTTGTGCGCTTTGCGCCTGCCGGAGGTCCCCAGGCAGGCCTCCGAGCGCCGCTTTCCTCTGCGCGCCCTGGTGCGTGTACCCGCCTACGTGACCATGCTGTTGGCGGGATGGTTCAGCAGCTTTGCCGGCTACGCCTACGTGGTCTGGGGGCCCGAACTGGTGGAGGAATACAAGGGATTCAGCGCCGGCCAGGCAGGATTGGTGCTGGGGGTCACGGTAATAGTGTGTGGCGGATGCGGCGTGGCGGTGGGAGCCACGCTTTCAGACTGGCTGGCCCGCCGCGCCTCCTGGGGGCGCGCCTGCACCATACCGGTAGGATTTCTGATTGCCGCGCCCCTCATTTATGGCGCTTTGCATTCCACTCAGCGCTCGCATTTTGTTGCCTTGTTCGGGCTGGGAGCTTTCTTCCTGAGCTGGTATCACGGTCCAGTGACGGCAACCATTCACGACTTAATCCCCGAGGAGGGGCACGCCACTGCCCTGGGGATGTACTACCTGTTCGTGAACCTGTTCTCCATGGCGCTCGCGCCGGTGGTGATTGGCGGAATCGCGGACCGTTCCAATCTTATTTCCGCGCTCCATGCCGCTCTTGCGGCGCAGATCATCGGCGGACTCCTGTTTGTCATGGTGGTGCTGCAGGTGCGCCAGCGCAGCGCACCCAAAAACGATGAGTCCGACGGCTGCTCCGCGGGAAACGCGCTCGCCTGAGCTGACACACACCCTGCTGGCAGCCATCGCCGCCGGTTCAAGGTTTTTCCACCGACCCGGCTGCAAGCTTCTGCTAAGATTGAGGCAAATCCCTTGCCGCATCGGCATTATTGGTCTCCCGGCCCAGGTTCGCGCGGACGGGGTCACAAGGAGCGTCTCCCATGGCGAAGAGCGTCAACAAAGTCATCCTCATCGGCAATCTGGGCAAAGATCCCGAGGTCAAATACACGCCCAGCGGCACACCAGTGGCGAAATTCACCCTGGCTACCAACGAGCGCTACAAAGATAAAGACGGCCAATGGCAGGACCGCACCGAGTGGCACAACATTGTGGCCTGGCAGCGCACCGCCGAGATTGCCGGCGAATACCTGAAAAAGGGACGCTCGGTTTACATTGAAGGCCGCCTGCAAACCCATTCCTGGGACGACAAGACCAGCGGGCAGAAGAAATATATGACGGAGATTGTGGTCAGCGACCTGGTGCTGCTGGGCGGCGGTCGCGAGGCCGGCGAGGGCTCTACCGCCGGGCGCAGTCGTGGAGCCGCAGCCCCGGGCGGCGACTTCGACCAGCGTGCTCCTGAACCGGATGTGGCCCACTCCACCACCATCACCGACGAAGATATACCGTTCTAAAACTCGATGCTTGTGGCGCGGGCGAGGGCGCCCGCGCCACATTTGATTATTAATTCAGCTGATTATTGATTCAGCCGCGTTCCTGGTTTCGTTTAATATTGCCTCTGCGACCTCTGCGTTGGTGTTTTTCTTTCCGCAGCTCTGACCAACACCGCTTCCCTTCCCGCCATCTAAGAGCCTTGAACCTGCTCTTATGAAAATCGGCCCTTATTGGTTGCGCTCTCTGCTCTATTCCTGTGTTTTGGCCGCTGCGCTGATGCCGCTGGCTTCCTGCGCCCGGCAAAATCTAAAGGAGAGTCTGCGGGCCAGCACCGCCGCCGCGCCCAATTCCTGGCCCGTGATGCTGGCCGCCTACCAGCCCTGGTTTGGAGAAAAGA
>DATGGJ010000570.1:0-5488 GCA_035308585.1 Terriglobales bacterium | reverse complement strand
AGCGGAGAGCTCATGTCCAAACCGACCATCGTAACCATGCCCGGCGACGGCATCGGCAACCAGGTGCTGCCGGAGGCCATTCGTGTACTCAACGCTGTCGGCTTCGATGCGGAATACATACACGCCGATATCGGCTGGGAGTGCTGGATCAACGAAGGCAACGCCCTGCCCGAGCGCACGGTGGAGTTGCTGGCCAGGCACAAGCTCGGCCTGTTTGGCGCCATCACCTCCAAGCCCAAAAAGGAGGCCGACGCTGAGCTCAAACCGGCGCTGCGCGGCAAGGGCTACACCTATTACAGCCCCATCGTGACCATGCGCCAGCGCTTCGGGCTCGACGTGTGCCTGCGCCCCTGCATCGGCTTTCCCGGCAACCCGCTCAATTTCATCCGCAAGAAGCCGAGCGGAGGCTACGAAGAACCCCAGGTCAATGTTGTCGTATTCCGCCAGAACACCGAGGGCCTGTACGCGGGAGTGGAGTGGACCAACCCGCCGGAGCAGGTGCGCGCGGCCTTTGCTACCCACCCCAAGTTCAAGGCGTTTCAGAATGTGAAAGGCGAGGACCTGGCGGTTTCCTTGCGCATCATCACCCGCCCCGCCGCCGAACGCATCTGCCGCGCCGCCTTCGACTATGCCAAAAAGTTCGGCCACAAGAACGTGACTATTTGCGAAAAGCCCAATGTGCTGCGCGAAACCAGCGGCCTGATGGAGGAAACGGCCAAGCAGGTGGCGAAGGACTACCCCGGCATCCCGCTCTGGTCCACCAATATTGACGCGCAGACCATGTGGCTGACCAAGAATCCCGAGGACTACGGCTGCATCATCGCCAGCAATTTATTTGGCGATGTCATCTCCGACGCGTTTGCCGGACTGGTGGGCGGGCTGGGCTTCGCCGCCTCCGGCAATATCGGCAAGGAAGTGGCCGTATTCGAGCCCACCCACGGCTCCGCGCCCAAATATGCGGAACTGAATCCGCCCATCGTCAATCCCATCGCCATGATCCTGTCGGCCGCCATGATGCTCGACCATATCGGCGAGCGCGAAAAGGCCGCGCGGGTGCGGGCGGCGATTGCGGAGGTGGTGCGCGAGGGCAAGGTGCGCACTTACGATATGATGCGCATTTCCGGCGGACCGAAGGCGATTTCCCAGGGCGCGGCTTCGACCACGCAGATGACGGAGGCAATTCTGGCCAAGCTGGAGCGCGCATCCGAAACCGCGGGTGCAGCGGATTAAGGTGGATACCGGCAGCATCGAGTTGAAAACACAAGGTCCCTCGGCTCGCTCTCCCGCGCTTCGCTTGGTCGAACCCGCTCGGGATGACAGATGAGAATGGGTTGTGAAACTTGAAACCTTGAAACTTACATGAAAACTAACCAACGGATGGAAGCGCTTTACCAGCAGGTTCGTCAGGACAATCTTGACGATCCCAAGGCGCTCAGCCAGAAGCTGCAGGCGGTGCTGGACGCCCCCCTGGTGGAAGAGGAGGAGTGCCTTTTCCTGGCGCCGCTCCGGGCGCGTGTTCCCACCGTGAAACTGGCCGACTTTAAGAACCGCACTGCTTTCGAGTGTTACGTCAACCGCATTCACGTGGAGGATTACTCGGAGAATGGCGGCTTCCTGCCGCTCCCCATGCTGGGCTATGGCATGGCAGTTGCCCAGGCGCTGCGCGACCGACTGGCCAGGGAGAAGCCGGAAAAGCATTTCCACGTCATCGTCAACTTCGACGGCGACCACTGCGATGTGCGCTTCCACACCGTGCGCCAGGATGAGGAATGGCTCGCGCCCGACCTGGAGGAATACCCGCAGGAAGCTTTGGCGGTTCTGGATACCACGCCCATGCGGGAGCAGATATGAGCGGCCTGGCCAAAGCGGAAATCGCGCATCGCGGCGAAGCCGGGCACTGGGGCAAGGAAGTGCGCTCCGATGCCCATGTCGTGCTCGAATTGCGTTCCGAAGGCGGCGTGGAGATTGCCCTCGAGTCGCGGGTGGCCGCCTATTATGGTGAAAACATCCTCGCCCAGGCGCGGCAGGTGCTTGCCGGCCTGGGAGTGCGCGATGCCCACGTAACCCTTCACGACGAAGGCGCGCTGCCCTTTGTAATCGCCGCCCGCATTGAGGCTGCGGTGCGTCGCGCCGGACTGGGCCAGGGCCGGCGCTCGCTTCCCGAGCAGGTTCCGCTGCCCCCGCCCGTGGCCCGCGACCGCTTGCGCCGCTCGCGTCTGTACCTGCCGGGCAGCGAGCCCAAATATTTCATCAACGCCGGCCTGCACGCGCCCGATGCCGTCATTCTCGATCTGGAGGATTCGGTTCACCCCGCGGAGAAAGATGCCGCCCGCATTCTGGCGCGCAATGCCCTGCGCGCCGTGGAGTTTGCCGGAGCCGAGCGCACGGTGCGCATCAACCAGTTGCCCCTGGGCCTGGCCGACCTGGAAGAAATTATTCCCGAGCAGCCTGACATGGTGCTGATCCCGAAGACTGAGCGCGCTGAGCAGGTCGCTGAGGTGGACCGCAAAATCGCCGAACTTAAGCAGCAGCACCGCATCACGCGACCGATCTGGCTGATGCCTATACTGGAGTCGGCGCTGGGCATTGAGAACGCCTTTGCTGTCGCCGCAGCCAGCCCTAACGTAGCCGCGGTCACGATTGGCCTGGAAGATTACACCGCCGACCTGGGCGTGGTGAAAACATCCGAAGGCGCGGAGTCGTTCTACGCCCGCACTCGCCTGGTGAATGCCGCCCGCGCTGCCGGGGTGCAGGCCATTGACTCGGTCTATGGCGACGTGGCCGATATGGACGGCCTCCTGTGCTGGGGGCAGAAGTCGCGCGCCCTGGGGTTCGAAGGCATGGGCTGCGTGCACCCGCTGCAGATTGCGGTGGTGCACCAGGCCTTTGCGCCCACGCCAGCCGAGATAGAAAAAGCACAGAGGATTGTGGCCGCATTTGAGGAAGCGCAGCAGCGTGGCTTGGGCGTGGTGAGCCTGGGCTCGAAGATGATTGACCCGCCAGTGGTGCAGCGCGCCCTGAAGCTGGTGAAGCGGGCGCGGGAGATGGGTTTAGTTCAGTAGCTAGTAGTTGGTAGTTAGTAGTTGGTTCCGCGAGACCAACTACCAGCTACTAACTACCAACTCCTTCCGCGCCAAGGACCAACAGCTAACGACCGACGACCGATATGACCACAACCGCCACACGCATCGAACTTACCCGCAATGCCGCCGGGCGCCTGGTGCCCGTCTCCGTCAACGGCAAGGACCAGCGGCCTTACCAGGGCGCGAATCAGGATGCCCCGCAGGGACATAAGGCGGCGCCGCCCATCCGCTCTTGCGCGCAATATCCGGAAAACGGCGACAAACGCGTTCCTGATCTGGAAACTGCGCTGCGTAAATGCGGACTGCGCAACGGCATGGTCATCTCCAGCCATCATCACCTGCGCGACGGCGACCGGGTGGCGGTCATGGCTCTTGAGGCCGCCGGCCGGCTGGGCGCCCGCGACCTGATGTGGTTTCCCAGCGCCTCCTTCCCCTCGCAGTCAGCCGTGGTGGATTTGATGGAGAAGGGCGTGGTCCACCACATTGAAGGCAGCATGAACGGCCCGCTGGGCGATTACACCAGCCAGGGCAAGATGCGCGGCGTAGGCGTGCTGCGCTCCCACGGCGGCCGCTGGCAGGCCATTCAGGATGGCGAAGTTCACATTGATATTGCGGTTATCGCCGCGCCCACGGCCGACCCATTCGGCAACGCCGACGGCTCCCACGGCAAGTCCGCCTGCGGCTCCCTCGGTTTCGCCCTGGCCGATTCCATGTATGCCGATCATGTCATCGTGGTCACCGATAACCTGGTGCCCTTCCCCTGCGTGCCCTGGCAGATCCAGGGCAACACGGTGGACTACGTGGTGGAAGTGGATTCCATCGGTGATCCCGCCAAGATTGTTTCCGGCACCACCCAGATCACACGCAGCCCCGACCGCCTGCGCATCGCCGAGTTTGTGGCCCGCTTTCTGCGCGATGCCGGCATCATGCGCAACGGATTTTCCTTCCAGGCGGGCGCCGGCGGCATTGCCCTCGCGTTTGTGGATTACCTGCGCCGCATGATGCGGGAAGATGGCGTCAAGGCGCGCTTCGTGCGCGGCGGCTCCACCCGCTACCTGGTGGAGATGCTGCGGGAGGGCCTGACCGATTACATTCTCGACGGCCAGACCTTCGACCTTGATGGCGTGCGCTCCATCGCCGCCGACCCGCGCCACGTCGCCACCTCGCCCTTCACCTCCTACAACTTTCACGGCAAGGGCAACTTCGCGTCGCTGGTGGACGCGGTGGTGCTGGGCGCCACCGAAGTGGACGTCAACTTCAACGCCAACGTGGTCACCCACTCCGATGGCCGCCTGCTGCACGGCATTGGCGGCTGGCAGAACTGCCTGTTCGCCGGCTGCAGCATTCTGGCCGTGCCCTCATTCCGCGACCGCATTCCCGTGATTGTGGACGAGGTGACCACGATTGTGGGTACGGGCGAAATGGTGGACGTGGTTGCCACCGAGCGTGGCATTGCCATCAACCCGCGCCGCCAGGACCTTCTCGACGCCGTAAAAGGATCGAAATTGCCCATCCGTCCTATCCAGGACATCAAGGCGGAGGTGGAAAAAATCTGCGGCGGCAAGCCCGCCCGCCCGCGCTTCACCGAGCGCCCCGTGGCCGTCGTCAAATGGGTGGATGGCTCGGTGTTGGACACCGTCTGGCAGTTAGCCAAAGGAAATTGACGATTGATGATTTCCGCCCACTTGCGGCTGGTTTCAAACCGTCAATCATCAATCATCAATTAGAACAAGGAGCTCTGCCGGCGATTGGGCGCAATGCCGAAATGCTCGTAAGCCAAGCGGGTCACGGTGCGGCCCCGCGGAGTGCGGTTGAGAAACCCGATTTGAATCAGGAAGGGCTCGTAGATTTCCTCGATGGCGTCCGCTTCTTCGGCCAGGGCCGCCGCCAGGGTGTTCACTCCCACCGGTCCGCCCTGGTACTTCTCAATGATGGTAAGCAGCAGCTTGCGGTCAATCTCGTCGAAACCGTGCTGGTCCACCTCTAGCATGTGCAGCGCTTTCTGCGCGGTGGAGAGGTCAATGTGCCCGCCGCCGCGCACCTGGGCGAAGTCGCGTACCCGGCGCAGCAGTCGGTTGGCAATGCGCGGCGTGCCTCGTGCCCGGCTGGCGATTTCGTGCGCCCCCGCGTCGTCAACCTTTACACCCAGGATTTCCGCCGAACGCTGCACGATGATCTTCAGCTCGGCGTCGGTGTAGAACTCCAGCCGCAGCACAATGCCGAAGCGCGAGCGCAGGGGAGATGAGAGCAGGCCCGCGCGCGTGGTGGCGCCCACAAAGGTAAACGGCCTCACGTCCATGGTGTGGGTGCGGGCCGAGGGCCCCTGCCCGATGATGATGTCCAGCTTGTAGTCTTCCAGCGCCGAGTATAGGAGTTCCTCGAGCTGCGCCTGCAGCCGGTGGATT
>DATGGJ010000569.1:0-1699 GCA_035308585.1 Terriglobales bacterium | reverse complement strand
AGGGTGGACTTGGGCAGGTGGAAATTGGTGAGCAGCGCGCCCACCACGCGGAACTGGTAGCCGGGGTAGATGAACAGGTCGGCCTCGCCGCTGCCCGCCTGCACGCGCGCGCCGCCGGTCAGCCTGGCCGCATATTCCAGGGTGCGGACGGTGGTGGTGCCCACGGCCACCACGCGCCTTCCGGCTTCCAGCGCCGTATTGAGCTGGAGTTCGGCCTGCGGCGAAATGGAGTACCACTCGCGATGCAGTTGATGTTGTTCCACCACTTCCGAGTGCACGGGTTGGAAGGTGCCCAGGCCGACATGGAGCGTGATCTCCGCGCTTTCAATGCCGCGATTCCGGATGCGGTCGAAGACTTCCGGAGTGAAGTGCAAGCCGGCGGTGGGCGCGGCCACCGAACCGCGCTCGCGCGCGTAAACCGTCTGGTAGCGTTCGCGGTCTGCGGCTTGGTCTGGGCGGTCAATGTAGGGGGGCAGGGGAATGTGGCCCAGGCGTTCAACCACAGCGAAAAAGTCCGGTACCGCCTCAAAGCGTAAGGTGCGCTCGCCAAAGTTGCCCCGCCCCACGACCTCAGCCTGAAGCTCCCGGTTCTCGCCAAACCATAGCCTTTCACCCACGCCTATCTTTTTGCCGGGGTGCACCAGGCACTCCCATAGGTTCGGTTCCGACGAGAGCTGCCGGGTAAGCAGCACCTCGACTTTGCCCTGCAGGAATGCGCGGGCAGCCGGATTCTGGGGACTGACCGGCTGCGCCCGGGCTCCCGAGCGATGTCCATAAAGCCGGGCGGGAAAGACGCGGGTGTTGTTCAGGACCAGCAGATCGTCAGGGCGCAGCAGCCCAGGGAGGTCGCGGAAGCTGCGGTCGTGGCATTCTCCGGCAGCCCGCTGCAGGTGCAGCAGGCGGGAAGCGGCGCGGTCGGGTAGGGGTTTCTGGGCGATCAGCTCCGCCGGCAGCTGGTAATCGAAGTCAGAAACGAGCACATAACAGATTACAGGAGTAGCCGACGAGAGCTTCGCTTCCTCGCGGGATGCGGGCCGCGGGCGGGGGCGCCCGCGCCACAAATCTCCAGCAATCTCCGGGGTGCGTCTCCGGGGTGCGCCACCGCTTCCTCGCGGCGTGCGGGTCGCGGGCGGGGGCACCCGCGCCACAAATCTCCAGCGTTCGCCACCAGCTCCGTAAATTGTGTCCGCGGGCTTGCTCTGGCCGGGATTGCCGCATCCCATCGGCTGCTGTACCATACAGCAACATTTGGATTGCAGACTTCCGCGTCAAAATCCCTGATCCCGTGAAGAGCGAACGGCAGCACCGGCAAGAAATCGTCCGCATCGGCAGAATGATCCACGAGCGCGGCTACGTGGCGGCCACCGACGGCAACCTCTCGGTGCGCCTGAGCGAGAGCCGTATTCTGGTGACCCCCACCGCCATGTGCAAGGGAATGATGAAGCCCTCCGATCTGGTGGTGGTGGACCCGCAGGGCAAAAAGGTGCGCGGCCAACGCGACGTTTCCAGTGAAATCGCGATGCACCTGCTCATTTACCGGCTACGCAAGGATGTGAATGCGGTTGTGCATGCCCACCCGCCTACCGCCACCGGCTATGCCGCCGCCGGACAGCCGCTGAATCCCGCGCTGCTGACGGAGGTGGTGATCGCACTCGAAGATATTCCGTTGGCCGAGTATGGCACGCCTGGCACCAGCGAG
>DATGGJ010000568.1:0-3182 GCA_035308585.1 Terriglobales bacterium | reverse complement strand
GAAGAACATCGAGAACGTGAACCAGCGGCTTAAGGCGGCAACCTCATGGTTCTCCATTTATGGTGTGAAAGAGCCGGCCATGGTGGGCGCGTAAGCCGATTGAGTAACTTGTAATTAGTAATTTGTAATTGAAGGATGGGGGCGCGTGCCGCGGCACGCCCCCTTTTCTCTTACGAAAGTGGATTTCTCGTCCTGTCATCCTGAGCGAGCGCGAGATGAGCTTGTGAGTCGCGCGAGTCGAAAAACCTTGCGCTTCCTTTCCAGCAACGATTCAAGGCTCAATCTTCTGCGGCAGTCGGGCGTCTCTACGCAAAAAGCTCTCAATCGCGTCACAGGCCGGGCCTACGCCATCTTCTGCTTGAATTTTGCTGCCCACCCCCGCGGCCCGGCGCGCGTAACCTGGGTCCCGCAGCAGACACTCCAGTTCCGCAGCTACTCGTTCGGCGCGGTAACCCTTGCGGCTGATGACGCGTGCGATTCCCATGCGTTTGGCACGGATAGCGTTGTCGAACTGGTCATGACTGAGCGGCATGGCCAGCGCCGGCCGCCCCGAGCGCATGGCCTGCGCCGTGGTGCCGATTCCGCCCTGGTGCACGATGGCGGCGGCACGAGGAAAAAGCCGGGAAAAGGGAGCGTAATCGAAGGCCGAAATCTCCGAGGTCAGCAGGCCTGCCGGAGGGCGCGGCATGTCTTTGCCCACCAGCAGCACGGCGCGCCGCTGCAGCAGGCGGGCCGCCTGCGCGCTCTCCACAAAGAAGTTTTCCGCCGCCTGCACCGCCGCCGAGCCCAGGGTAAAAACGAGGGGGGCGGGACCGGCCTGCAGAAACCGCTCCAACTCAGGCTCGGGCGGATGCTCCACCTCATCGCGATCGAAAAATATGAAGCCGGTGGCCCGTGCCTGGGGCGGCCAGTCCGGTTGCGGCGCCGCCAGCAGAGGCGAAAACAAGCCCAGCACCAGACGCGGCGAATGCTGCCCGGCGAAAATCGGGTTGGCGCCCGGCTCCAGTGTCAGCTCCGCTTCCAGTTTCCGGTACGGGTACAGCCAGGGGCGGGTCATGCGATCGGCCAAAGCGAAGAAGATACGGTGGAAGCCGCGGCCCAGCCGGGCGACATGTTCAGGAAATGGAAATCCCGCGAAGGCTGGAGGGTCGTAAGCCGACATGAAGCTGGCCGGCGCCAGCACCGTGGATATCCAGGGTAGGCGCCGTACCCGTGCCAGCAGCGGCCCGGCAAAGGCCACCGGATGGGTGACGATTGCATCCGGGTCGCCAGCCACCGCCGCCAGGTCCTGGTAGCTGTCGCGCAGATTGGGCATCAGTATGTTGCGGAAGATGAACTCCGTGCCTCTGCGCCGGTCAAACACCTGGCGCATCATTTGACGATCAATGCGCGGCAGCTCGGGGCGAACGGGCCGGAAGGCAATTCCTTCCGCTTCTATTTTCTGCCGGTAGATGGGACTGGTGGCGATGACCGGCTGGTGTCCACGGCGCTGCAGTTCCAGCGCCAGTCCCATGTAAGGATGAATGTCGCCGTAGGAACCGAAGGCATGAATGAGGATGCGAGCCATGGGCCGCTAATCATCATAAACGGCAAAGACGCGCCGGCTCGGATTGCGCGGCTCGGAGGCTACAGCAGTTCCCGCCTGAGCACCGGGACCTCCCGCTTGCCGTTCTGCGGACGCGGAGCGATAGCCGGGGTTTTGGGGCGCCGTTCCTGCAGCAGCAGCCGCCGCAGCGTGCGCAGGTCATTGAGGATGCGGCTGCCCGACTTGAGGTGTTGCGACAGCTTCTCCAGGTTATAAAAAACCAGGCGCAGCGCCTCCAGTTGCTTGGCGTCGCCCATACCGCCCGCGTTCAGATCCGCCTGCACCGCTTGCTGTGCCTCAAGGACCGTCTGGCTGAGCAGCTTGATGTATTCCTGCGCGCCTTCGACGCTATCGAAGGGGGTTTCTGATTCGTAGCTCAAGCGCAAACCTCCCGCCTATCTTACGCTCCTGTGGGCCAAGTGGTAAAAAAGTGAGTACCTGGGCACACAATTGATCACGGCTGCAGGCAATATCTCCTCCCCGGGAGGGTTAACAAAAAGCGAACAGATGTCGGGAGCTTCCGAAGATGGCGCGGCCTGTTTTTGGCTGGAAACCACAAATTGGGAAACGGAAATTCCTTGGTTTACGTGACTGCTGCAAAGGCCTACAACTATCTGGGAGAGACCGCGCCGAATTTCGCGAATTATACAACTTGAAGTCAAGCACGCGCGGGCCGGCTACAGGCTGCTATATTATTTCCTGAGCCATTCGGCGTTTTTTACAAGGACTTTGGAATGACTAGCTTGGATGTAGTGTTCCGCTACGGCGCCCCGCCCACCGAGGGGGCCATGCGGGCGGTGGACAGCGTGCGCGAGGTTTACGGCATCCGCCGCATTCAATTCAACGGTAAAGACCACACCATGCGGGTGGAATTTGACGCTTCCCGGCTGAACGAAAGCACCGTGGCCGGATTGCTGCGCCGCGCCGGCATTGACGTGCTGGAAAAACTCGCCTTGGCCTGACATCCGTGAGGATTTCCACCGCGATTCACAGGGAGAAGTGTAAGGAAAGTTACTTGACTAGGGGTGGGTTGCCGTATACCGTGCAAATTCTTCAGACAAAGCAAAAGGGGCGCTCAAGAAAACCTCTGGCCGAAGTTTATTCTCAAGAGCGCCCCTGTTGCGCGCCACTTCGTCTGGGCTTATCAGTAGCACCCCCTGTGCCATACCCACCCCGCTGAAAATGAATAACTTAGCTTCTGCGCCCAGGAGGTGCGCCGGTAGCTTTTACCGCCCCCGGGAAAGATTTACTGAGCACCGCAAAGATTTGCAACTATTCTTCCAGTCAGAGGGGATTAAGGGCTTTTTTGCACAGTAAACGTGTCCGAAAGAAGCGCCGGAATGTGCGAAAGCTGCTCCATGGATGGTGCAGCAATTCGATAGCGCGCGAGTTGCAGTCGAAAGACGGTTGGTGAGCTGTAACTTACCACGCAACTGAAGCGTCCGTGATGAGCCGATTCAGGCTTTTCACACGCGCTAGTTTCTGCGGGGTGTTGACGTTTGCTAATATGGAAGCACGACGCGCCCTTAGCTCAGTTGGATAGAGCGTCTGGCTACGAACCAGAAGGTCGGGAGTTCGAATCTCTCAGGGCGCGCCA
>DATGGJ010000567.1:0-3926 GCA_035308585.1 Terriglobales bacterium | reverse complement strand
TCACGCGGCCAGACATGCGCACATCCTGGTGGGTCACCGAGGAGATGCAGCGAGTTTAGCGCCTGGAGGCTCGGCTGTCATTAAAAACCCCGGAAAGGGACGGAGGTTGCGGGGGCGGAGCAGATGGCGTGACTTGGCGTGTGGGCGCAGCCGCCATGCGAAGAGTGTAAGTGGTGCGCGCGAGATCCCGCCGGCCTGAAGGCCTTCGGGATGATGATGCCTTTTTGTAGCAAGCCGCTTATCTCGATGACAGTCCAACCCTTCGCGGGCGAGGGCGCCCGCGCCACAAGAGAGTGCTTCCGCTAGTGCCGCTCATTCCTGAAGGCCTTCGGGATGACGGTTTTTTGTAGCCGGTTATCCGGATGACAGTCCAGCCCTTCGCGGGCGAGGGCGCCCGCGCCACAAGAATTCAATCATTCGTCGAGGGTGGATTCGATGGCGAAGAGCAGGGCGCCGGGGCCGTCAAAGGGGTCAATCACCGCGTCAGCGTGCGCGGGCAATTCATGAATACGGCAATACATGACGACGTGGGTAGTGGGCCAGCGTTTTTTCACTTCGGCAGCGAGCGCGATGCGATCGTCGTAGGGCAGCGAAGCGCTGAGCACGGCCACATCAAAGTTGTTGGCAGCGCATTGGTTGACAGCCTGTTTGTAGTCCTCGGCTGAGGAAACGGTGTAGCCGGCGTTTTGCAGAACCATGCCGCGGGTGCGCAGTACCGAGCCGTCATTGCATACAGAGAGAATCCTGGGCTTGCTTCTGGCGGCGGCAGTGTTGCTGAACTGGTGCGCCATAGCGGGTTGCAGTTGCAAAAAAGCTGCCAAGCTGCCGAGCTTAGGATTCAAGGAGTTACGGGGGTGGACGAGACGGCGGGTGGAGCTACCGGGCAAAAATTTCCTGGAAAAATTACCAGGGTGAAAAAAGGAAAGAGCCGCAGCAGGCTACGGCTCTTTTCTTAAAACAGTTTAAGTTATGCGCCCTGGGGTTTGCCGGGACCGGTGGACTTATGCGCTTTGCCGCCCACCGTCTCGATGCATTCTTCCAGCACGTCAAGGGCTTCGTCGGCCTGCTGGCGGGTGACCACCAGCGGGGGAGCGATGCGGATGGAGTTGGGGCCGGCGCCGAGGAAGAGAATGCCGCGCTGGAAGGCGAGCTCCACAATGCGGTCGCGCTCCGGTCCGGCGGGGGTTTTGCTCTCGTGGTCTTTCACGATCTCCACGCCGAGCATCAGGCCCTGACCGCGGACATCGCCCACCATGCTGTGCTTTTGCGGCCAACCGCTGAGGCGCTGCAGGATGTGGCGGCCGACTTCGGACGCGTTCTTCAGGCCCTCGCGTTCGATGATGTCGAGCGTAGCCAGGGCGGCGGCGATGCACACGGGATTGCCGCCAAAGGTGGAAGCGTGCGAGCCGGGCACCCAGTCCATGATGCCGGCCTTGCTGATGGTGACGCCCAGAGGCATGCCGGAAGCGATGCCCTTGGCGATGCAGACAATGTCGGGCTCGACGCCGGCGTGCTCGATGGCCCACCACTTGCCGGTGCGGCCGACGCCGGACTGGACTTCATCGGCGACCAGCAGGATGCCGTTTTCGTCGCAGATGCGGCGCAGCTCACGCAGGAATTCGGGAGGGGCGACCACGTATCCGCCTTCACCCTGGATGGGCTCCACGAAGATGGCGGCCACCTCTTCGGGTGGCAGCGTGGTCTTGAACAGTTTCTCCTCGATGAAGCGGGCGCAGTCAATGGCGTATTGCTTCGCGTCCGAGCCCTTGGGGCGGCGGTAGAGGTTGGGATAGGGGATGTGGGTAACGCCGGGCATGAGCGGGGCAAAGCGGCGCTTCTGCTGCGGCTTGGAAGCGGTGAGAGCCAGCGAGCCCATGGTGCGGCCGTGAAAGGCGCCGAAGAAGGCGATGATGTTCTGCCGCTGGGTGTGGTAGCGGCAGAGCTTGATGGCGCATTCAACGGCCTCGGTGCCCGAGTTGCCGTAATAAACCTTGTGCGGGCCGCGCATGGGAGCGATCCTGGAGAGGCGCTCAGCCAGGGTAATCATGTTCTCATAATAGAAATCGGTTCCCGACATGTGGATAAGCTCGCCCGCCTGCTTCTGAATGGCGGCCACGACTTCGGGATGGCAGTGACCGGTGGAGACGACGGCAATACCGGCGGAAAAATCGAGAAACTCGTTGCCGTCCACGTCTTCCACCACCACGCCACGGCCGCGCTTGGCCACCATGGGATAGGAGCGGGTGTAGGACGGGGAAATCCATTTATTGTCGTCGGCGACGATGCGGCGGGCGTTGGGTCCGGGAAGCTCGGTCTTGATGCGGCCTCCGGCCACGGGTGCTGCAATCTTGGTTGACATGGCATTCCTCCAAGGAATTTGCTGGGCACGCGAACGTGCGTAGAAACGCGCTCCGGTTTCGGCGGAGCAGGGGGCGCGCAAGGAGGATGCGAGTTAGTCGCCGCCGAAAAGGTTGGGACGGGAGCGCGAGGGCACGTGGAGCAAGGCCACCCGCGGGAAGGCAAGATTCCACCGCAGCCGGCAGGGAGGCGCCGGCAGGGAACTCATGTGGTGATGGCGGCGGCGGTTCATCTCCTATCCATTATAGCGTTGACGTGCAAGGGGCGGCAGTGGCGGAAGGGCTAGTACCGGGTTTCGCTAGTCAGTGGCCAGTACCCGCCTAGTTTCAAGTTTCAAGTTTCAACTGGGCAGCAGTGGTAATTCGGGGGTGCGTGCTTCGTCTGATATCTTTGCTCTTACTCCCATGACAGAGGCCGAACGCCAGCACCGCCTGACACTGCTTTTTGCGTTTGGATTGGTGTACCTGTTCTGGGGCTCGACTTACCTGGCCATTGATATCGCGGTAATGCACATACCGCCGGCCCTGGCGTGCGCAGTGCGTTTCCTGATCGCCGGGCCGCTGATGCTGGGCTATTGCGCGGTCAGCGGGCGGCGGGTGCGGGTTTCACGCGCCAGCCTGGTGAGGTTCTCGATTGTGGGCGTGCTGCTGCTCACCGGCGGCAACCTGACGCTGGCGTGGGCGGAACAATATGTGGCCAGCGGGCTGGCGGCGTTGATCGTAGCTGTGATTCCCATCTGGATGCTGGTGGTGGATAGCTGGATCCTGCGCGGCGACCGGGTGCCGGCGCGGGGGCTGGCCGGAATAGGGCTGGGCGTGGCGGGAGTGGCGGTGCTGGTTTGGCCGGAATTCAAAGCGGGGGGCAGACTCGGCCTGATGCCGCTGATAGCCTCGCTCAGCCTGGTGCTCGGCTCACTGAGCTGGTCCGTAGGTTCCGTGCTTTCCCGGCGCTGGGATCATGGAGGCGATCCCTTCGTTGCCGGGGGCTGGGAGATCACCGCCGCCGGCATTGCCAACCTGCTGATCGCAGTCGCCACGGGAGAGCCGCGGCGCGTGGTGTGGACGAGGCACGGCATCGAAGCCATTCTCTACCTGGTGGTGTTCGGCTCGTGGGTGGGCTACACAGCTTACATCTATCTGCTCAAGCATGCGCCCACCAGCAAGGTTTCCACCTATGCCTACGTAAACCCGGTGATCGCAGTATTCCTGGGCTGGCTGGTGCTGCACGAAAGCGTGAACCGGTACATCGTGGGCGGGACGGTGATCATTGTGGCGGCGGTGGTGCTGGTGACCACGGCCAAGGTGCGGGGGCGGGCGGCGGTGGAGGAACTGCCGGCGGTGGAAGCCACGTAGGGAGTGAGTGATTGAGTAATCGGGTACCCAGCCTTGCGCTTAGCCCAAATTTCGAGTGGCAGCGTATGCGGTAGTGCACGCGAGATCCCTCGGGCCTGAAGGCCCTCGGGATGACGCCCTCCTAGGGAGGGCGGCCGCGGGCGAGGGCGCCCGCGCCACAAGAGAGTGTTCCGCTAGTGCCGCTCATCCTGAAGGCCTTCGGGATGGCGGCTTTTT
>DATGGJ010000566.1:0-4558 GCA_035308585.1 Terriglobales bacterium | reverse complement strand
CCATGCCCGCCTCCCGCAAACCCGCTGTTTCGTCTTCGCAACTGGGGCTGTTCTCCGCCGCCCCCGCCCCGGCCCTCGCCCCCGCTCTTGAGCTCAATCCACGCCAGCGGGAAGCCGTGGAGCACGTCGCCGGGCCCATGCTGGTGGTGGCCGGCGCCGGCACCGGCAAGACCACGGTTCTCACCCAGCGCCTGGCTCGGCTGATCCGCGAGGGGCACGCCCGGGCGGACGAAATTCTGGCCGTCACCTACACCGACAATGCTGCCGACGAACTCAAAGAGCGAGTGAGGCGCGAACTCGGCCCCGGCGCCGCTTCCGGGCTCCAGGCCTCCACCTTTCACGCCTTCTGCTACCGCATCCTTCAGAACTGCGGCCAGGCTTTCCAGGTGGTGGAGCCCCAGGACCTCTGGATCTACCTGCGCCGCCGTCTTCCCGAGTTGCAGCTTAAGTACTACACTCGCGCCGTTCATCCCGCCCAATTCCTGGACGCCCTGCTCGATTTTTTCGACAACTGCCACGACGAACTCAAATCGGCCTCCGATTACGAAACCTACGTTCAGGAACTGGAAGCCGGCCAGCACGCGCTGCCACGTGTTACCCGCAGCAAGGACGCGGACAAGCTCACCCGCGAAGAGGTGCTTGCCCGCTGCCGCGAAATCGCGCGCGTCTTCCGCAGAGTGGAAGACATGCTGGCTGCCGACAATCTCGGCACCTTTGCCCACATGATTCTGCGCGCCATGCAGGTGCTCAGGTCCGACCCCAAAACCCTGCAGGCCGAGCAGAAACGTGCCCGCTTCCTGCTGATTGACGAATTTCAGGATTCCAATATTGCCCAGATTGAATTGGCGCAGCTGCTGGCCGGCAAAGAACGCAACATTTTCGCGGTGGGCGACCCCGACCAGGCCATCTACCGCTTCCGGGGCGCCTCCAGCGCCGCCTTCGAGGAATTTGTCGCCCGCTTTCCCGAAACCAGGGCGGTAATTCTCGACCGCAACCAGCGTTCCACTTCCGCAATTCTCAATTGTGCCGGCGCGCTGATTGCGCAGAATCCCTCGGTGGCCTGCCCCATCGGCCAGAAAGAAAGTTTTCAGCGCCAGTCCCTGTCTTCCGACCGTGAGCGCCGCGCCAAAGCCGACGGCAATCCCATCACGCCCGAGCCTGTGAGCCTGGTCATGGTGGGCGGCAACGCCGATGAAGCCGGCGACATTGCCGGGCAGGCGGCTGCCATCCTGCGCACTCCCGCCACCCCCTCCGGCAAACCCCGGCCGCGCTGCGCCATCCTCTACCGCTCCCACCTGCACCGCGAGGAGGTGGTGAAGGAACTTGCCCTTCGCGGCATCCCTTTCCGCGTGGAAGGTTTGGACGCGCTCGAAACCTGCGAGGTGCGCGATCTGCTCGCCTGTATGCGCGTGCTGCCTATGCCCCTGGATAATGCCGCCTTGTTCCGCGTGGCCGCATTGCCGGTTTTCGGTCTGGATGGCGAGGCCGTCCGCGAAACCTTGCGCGCCGCCGGCAGACAGCCGGACCTGGCTGCCGTGCTCGCCGGCGTGCGCGGTGGCAAGACGGTTCTGAAAGCCGTGGAGAATGCCCGCGCCGAACTTGCCGCCAGTGGTTGGAAAGCAACCAGCGCTTTGGCCATCGCCATCAAGCGCTTCGCCATTGACCCCGGCGCCCCGCCGGTTGCCGCGTTTCGCGAATTCGTGGAGAAGTGGACTATCAAGCCCATTACCGCCACCGGAGAGCTGCAGGAATTCCTGCAGTACATGGAATACTTTGCGCAAGCCGGCGGCGTGGTCGCTTTCCAGCAGCCTCCCTCTCAGGATCCGGCCAACACCGTGCAGTTCATGACCGTGCACGGCGCCAAGGGACTGGAATTCGACCACGTTTTTGTAATCCGCGCCAACAACAATTCCTTTCCCACGAACTATCACGAAAAGCTATTTGAGATGCCGGCGGCCATGCGCGACCCCCGCTGCCTGGCCAAAGGCGACAGCTCCGCCTTGCACCGCGAGGAAGAGCGCCGCCTGTTCTATGTGGCCATGACCCGGGCGCGCGACTCGCTGACCATCTACGCCCGTCTTGGCAGGGGCAAGAATCCGCGGCCCACCGCCTTTGTGCGCGATCTCATGGCCGCCCGCGTTCCCACGCCCGGCTGGCGGGTGCGCGAGCCGCGCCTGGGCATTGCCGCCCAAGCCGCCATCGTCGGCGCCGCCGGCCTGGGCGGCTGGATGCTGCTGCCGCCTTCGCCCCGCGCCCTCGCCGGCCCCCTCAGCGCCAGTTCCATCGAGATGTACGAAACCTGCCCCTTGAAATTCAAAATCTCGAAAGACTGGAGCATTCCCGGCGACATCTCTGCCTCCCTGCAGTTCGGCTCCGCCATGCACTCCGCGCTCGGCGATTACTTTGAAGCCTTGCGCGTTGGCCGCCCGCGCACGCCCGAACAGTTGCTCGAGGTTTTCGAGCATGCCCTGGCTGAGCTTCCTTTTGACGACCAGCACCAGCGCGAACTCTACCTCAAGCAGGGAAGGGAACAGCTGACCGCTTTCTATGAAAGCTGCGCCGCCGCTCCTGTGCCGCAGGTACTCTCCACCGAAAAAACCTTCCAGTTTTCCGTTCAGGGCATGCTGGTGAAGGGCCGCATTGACCGGGTTGACCGCATTGAAGGCCAGCGCGTCGCCATCGTGGACTACAAGACCGGCACCCCCAAGACCGACGCTGACGCCCGCCGCAGCCTGCAGCTTTCCATCTATGCCTTGGCCGCGCGCGAACTCTGGGGGTACGTGCCCGAACGCCTGCTGTTCTACAACCTGGAAACCGCCGACGAGGTTTCCACCACCCGCGACGAAAAAGAACTGCGCGCCGCTCAGGACCGCATCGCCGAGGTGGCCCGCAAGATGGCCGCCGGCGAATTTGACCCCACCCCCGGTTTCCACTGCCGCTCTTGCCAGTTCCGCGCCCTGTGCCCCGCTACCGAGGAACAGCTTTACAGCGTGGAACTGGCGGCCGCCTCGGGATAAAGATTTCTTCCTAACCTTTTCACCCTGTCATCCCGAGCGGAGCAGACGCATTCGCTTGTGACTCCGCCCGTGCAGTCGAGGGACCCTGCGTCTCCAGCGGCCACGACGCAAGAAGTTGGCGCCAGGAGCGTAATCCCGCAGAGCCCGCCGGTGTTGTGCTGAAGTCGCGCCCAAATCACCATCCCCTGCCTTGGCGTTAACCTTTGCGCCCGCCTCTGCGATAATCCTTGTTTGGCCTCGCCGCCCAACTCGCTGCCTGAAATTCAGCCGCCTCAGGTTCCACCGCCAGGGCCTCCGCCGCCAGAGAATCCCCCCTGGACCGGCTGGGACGTAGTGCGCATTACCGTCGTCGGCATTGTTGTAATCGCCCTGTTCAGCCTCGCCTCGCTGTGGATCGCCGCTTACAGCGGCCTGTTTCGGGGCATGCCGGCGGCGCAGTTGGCCCGCGACCCGCTGCTCATCATTCCCGCCCAGTTTGCCGCTTACCTGGTGCTGGTGTTTTTTATGTACGCCGTGGTCCGGCGCGAGCGCGGCTACAGCTTCTTGCCTGCGGTACGCTGGTATTGGCCGCATGGCACATGGATTGGCTTCCTGGCTCTGGGGTCCATCGTTGCCATCGCCGGCCAGTTGCTCTCCGCCCTTCTGCCCATTCCCAAGTCCCTGCCCATTGACCAGTTCTTTCATAGCCCGGCCGACGCCTGGATGATGGCCATCTTTGGTGTGGCCGTGGCGCCCTTCGTGGAAGAATTATTTTTTCGCGGTTTTCTTTACCCGGTGCTGGCGCGCCGGCTGGGAGTGGGCCTCGGCATCGTGCTTACCGCCATCCCTTTCGCTCTTCTGCATTCCGCGCAACTGGGCAACGCCTGGGGACCCCTGGTTGTGCTCTTCGTGGTGGGCGCGGTGCTCACCGCGGTGCGCGCCGTCACCAAGTCCGTGGCCTCCAGCATGCTGGTTCATATGGGCTACAACCTGACCCTGTTCAGCCTGCTCTTTATTGCCAGTGGCCATTTCCAGCACCTGGAGAAGGTCGGCGGCTAGCTGGAAAGCCCTCGGGCCCGGCTTGCAACCGTGCTCTCTTCCAGCAGCTTCACCAGCGCATGCAGCGTCTGATTCACCGGCGTGGCCACGCCCAGTTCCTTCCCCCGGCGCGCAATGTAGCCGTTCAGCGAATCAATTTCGGTGGGCTTTCCGCGCGCCATGTCCTGAGCGGTGGAGGAGGTCGCCCTGGACATGGCATCTCCCAGCTTCGTGCCCGCCGCCTGCATGTCCACATCATTCATGGGAATTCCGGCCGCTCGCGCCACCGCTACCGCCTCGCTGATGGCCTGCTCCATCACCGCTTGCACCAGCGTGTTGTGCGCGATGGCCCCATAGTTGGCGCGGGCCAGCGCCGAAATGGCGTTGTAGGCGCAATTCAGCACCATCTTTGTCCACTGCTCCACTTCAATCTGCTCGGAGAGACGGCAGGGCACGCCCGCGCGCTCAAATAGCGTGGCAATGGTTTGGATGTCCGCATGCCGCCCCTCCTTCCCGCGGTCCAG
>DATGGJ010000565.1:0-8232 GCA_035308585.1 Terriglobales bacterium | reverse complement strand
TTGCCGGTGGTGTGGGCGCTGGGTGCTGCTGCCTACCTGGTCATCGCCCGGCAACTGTCGCCCCGGCGGCAGCTTTATCTGCTGGGGGCGAGCGTCGGCGCGGTGTTGATCATCCAGCAGTTTCTTTTTGCGCGCTTTCATGCAGTTTGGACGCCCTTCCAGGTATTCGGTGCAACCGGCGCCGATCAGGCGTTCGTGTACGGGCCCAAGTACCTGGCAGTGATGGCAGGATTGCTGCTCTTGTGGCTGGTATGGTTGCGGCGCATCCTCAAGGGAAATGGCTTCCGGGCTGGCTTGGCGATTCCAGCACAAGTGCTGCTGCTGACCGCGGCCGGAGTGGCGCTAATCCCTTCGCGCATTGATTTTCCCGAGTACGGCCACGCCCTGGTGTATGTGGCTGACCGCATGTCTCTGGCCGCCGGTGTCATGCTTTGCGTGGTGCTGGCTCAGGTGCGGGTGCGCCGGGCAGAGGTCTTTGCCCTGGTTGGAGTGGCCGCCCTCTTCTTTAGCTTTCTCTACGCCGATAGCTATCGGGTAAACCGGAAAGAGGACCAGATTGAAGCGCTGGTGCAACAAAAAATTCCACGCGGGGCGCGGGTGGTGTTCTTTTCGCGTAAAAGGAATGTGCGCTTTGACCCGCTTCTGCACGTGATGGACCGGGTCTGCCTGGGCTACTGTTTCAGCTACGCCAACTATGAGCCGTCAACCGGCTTGTTCCGCGTTCGAGCTACCGAGAATAACGGCATTGTCGTCAGCAGCTACAAGGATTCCTACCAGTTGGGCACCGGAGACTATGTGGTGCGGCCGCAGGACCTGCCGCTCTACCAGGTGGAAGCCTGTCACCCGGGAGCGCAGCAGTACTGCGTGCGCGAGCTGCCAGCGGGTGAGACCAACGGTCATAGGCCACTTGGAAAATAGACAGATTTTGTTTTCTACCCTGCATGGGTTACCCTTCTACTCCCTTCCTGCGGGGAAATCGGTTGGCAAAGTTATGGATGCAAACGCGGGATCCTGAAGGCGGAAGTGTCCCCAGGGTGCGCCAATTGGTGAGGAGCAATATGCGACGGCTGGTCTTTTTCTCTCTGCTGCTGGTCCTGATGGCTGCGCCGCTGGGCGCGGATGAACCTCTTCTCCAGGGTTTCACCAAGGCCTCGTCGCCTGCGGAGCAACAATGGGAGCAGAAGTTTCGCGCCCTGCCCAGCCCGCACCTCATGCGCGACTATATGCAGCGTCTGAGCGCCCGTCCTCACCACGTGGGTTCGCCCTACGACAAGGCCAACGCGGAGTGGATTCTCTCCAAGTTCAAGGAGTTTGGCTGGGACGCGCACATCGAAACCTTCGACGTCCTGTTTCCCACGCCCAAGGAGCGGCTGGTGGAGATGATCGCGCCCACCAGATTCACGGCCAGGCTGCAGGAGCCGCCAGTGGCCGCGGACCCCACCTCCGGCCAGACCAGCGAGCAGTTGCCCACCTACAACGCTTACTCCATTGATGGCGACGTGACCGCGCCGCTCGTCTTTGTGAACTACGGCCTGCCGGAAGACTATGACCAGTTGCAGCGCCTGGGGGTTTCCGTGAAGGGCGCTATCGTCATTGCCAAGTACGGACACTCCTGGCGCGGCGTGAAGCCCAAGGTGGCGGGCGAACATGGGGCGATCGGATGCATCATTTATTCCGACCCGCGCGATGATGGCTACTTTGAGGACAACGTATTTCCGCAAGGGCCCACGCGGCCGGCGCAGGGTGTGCAGCGCGGCAGCGTGATGGACTTTGCCTCCTCCAATCCCGGCGATCCGCTGACGCCCGGCATCGGCGCCACTCCAAACGCCAAGCGGCTGTCGGTGAAAGAAGCTCCCAGCATCAGCAAAATTCCTGTGCTGCCCATTTCCTATGGCGACGCGCAACCCCTGCTGGCGGCGCTGCAAGGGCCGGTAGCCCCGGAATCGTGGCGCGGTTCGCTTCCCATCACCTACCACGTTGGCCCGGGGCCGGCAAAGGTCCACCTGGTAGTGAAATCCAACTGGGACATCAAGCCGGTGAACGACGTAATTGCCAAAATTCCCGGCTCCACTCAACCCGACGAGTGGATTGTGCGCGGCAACCACCACGATGGCTGGGTGAACGGCGCGGACGATCCCATCTCGGCCCAGGTCGCCCTTCTGGAGGAAGCGCGAGCGCTGGGCCAATTGCGCAAGCAAGGCTGGAAGCCCAAGCGCACCATCATCTATGCCGCCTGGGACGGGGAAGAGCCCATGCTGCTGGGCTCGACGGAATGGGCGGAAGAGCACGCCGACGAATTGCGTCAACACGCCGTGGCTTACATCAACACTGACGGCAACGGCCGCGGCTACCTAATGCTGGAGGGCTCACACACCCTGGAGCACTTCATGAACGGCGTGGCACGCGACATCCAGGACCCGGAGAGCGGCGTCTCCGTGTGGCAGCGTGATGAAATGGCCGGCATTGCCCACGCCAGGAGCGCCGAAGACCGCAAAAAGATTCGCGATCGCGCCGACCTGCGTATGGGGGCCCTGGGCTCGGGCACCGATTACACCGCGTTTGAGGATCACCTGGGAGTCGCCAGCCTGAACCTGGGCTACGGCGGGGAAGACCCGGATGCCGGCATCTATCACTCCATTTATGACGATTTCTACTGGTACACGCATTTTTCCGACACCACTTTCGTCTACGGGCGGGCGCTGGCGCAGACTGTGGGCACGGCGGTAATGCGCCTGGCCGACGCCGACCTGCTGCCCTTCGACTTCACTGACTTTGCCGACACCATGCAGCTCTACCTGACGCAGCTGAAAAAACTGGCGGAGGATAAGCGCAGCGAAGCCATGGAGCGCGACCGCGAACTGGACGAGGGTCTGTTCCATGCCATCAACGATCCGCGCCGGCCTACTGTCGCGCCGCCCCGCGAGCCGGTGCCGCCCTACTTGAATTTCGCGCCCCTGGAAAACGCCGTGGCTCAGCTCAACCAGAGCGCGCAGCGCTACCAGGAGGCCTTGCGGAAGGCATGGGCTTCGCCGCAGGAACTTCCGGGTGCGGTTCTGGCTGACCTGAACCAGAAAATGATGGAGAGCGAGCGCCGGCTGACTGACGATGCCGGGCTGCCTCGCCGTCCCTGGTACAAGCACATAATTTACGCCCCCGGCGTGTACACCGGCTACGATGTCAAGACCATGCCCGGCGTGCGCGAGGCCATCGAACAGAAGCGCTGGCCGGAAGCCGATGCGGAGATCATTCGCGTGGCCAAGGTGCTGAAGAACGAGAGCGCGCTGATTGATTCAGCAACCGCCGAACTGGGCGGGGCCAAGTAGGCGGAAGTTGGGCAGGTGGCGGTATGCATGCGGCCGACCGGCCGCGGTTCAACGCCCTCAGGTGAACTTGCCCGAGCCGGAACTGCCGCACCGGCCCGCCGCAAAGCTGGAGAATTGGCGCTCCACCTTGGCGGAACGGCAGTGCGGGCATTTCAGGCCCTCATCTTCATCCTGCATGCGGCGCAGCAACTCGAAAGTCTGGCCGCACTTGCGGCAGTGGTATTCGTACAAAGGCATATGCAATAAATGCGTTTGCAGACAGTTTATTACAGAAAATCACGTCTCCACTACAACGGCTGACTTGGGGTGAGCAACGGTTGCTCGAACCTCCGGACCCGTTACAGAGCGCCCACCGCAATCAATCAGCAATTGACAAATTTAAGAACACGGGTATGGTATAAACCCCATCACCATGGGGCTCGGTGGCCTGTGTTCCGAGAATGTCCCACCAGGAGACGGCCTGTGCTTACCAGACGAATTTCTGTGTTATTGCTCGCAGTGTGGTTAACCTGTGCGGCCATGCCTTTGCTGGCGCAGCAGAACCAGCAGCCGCTTACCAATGATGACGTGGTCAAGATGGTGAAGAGCGGGCTGCCTGCGTCCATCATCGTAAATGCCATCCAGGCTAACCAAAGCAACTTTGACGTCTCCGCCAACGGGCTAATCGCATTGCAGAAGGCGGGCGTGCCGCAGCCGGTGATGGACGCCATGATTTCCGCCGCGAAAAATCGGAGCGGGACGGCAGCGGCGGGCAGTAACACGGCGGCCGCAACCACCGCGGCCAATCCGGCGCTGCCTGGCGGCGGGCACTTCTCGGTCACCGTGACCAATGGCGGAACAGGCGAGCTGGCGCGGGAAAAAACCCAGCTGGCGCAGACCAAAACCAAAGCCTCGTCCCTGGGTGGATTGGCGGCCGATTCCGCGGTCAACCAGGGTTTCCAGCAGGGCATGAATGTGGCCGCGTGGCAGGCCTGGGAGCACGGCGGCGGCTACGGCAGCTACGCCGGTGTTTCCGCTGCGGGCAGCGTCATGTCGGGCATTATGGGCCACCGCAAGCCGACTGTGACCTATGTCTGGGCGCTGCCTGGGCCCACTTCGAGCACGACTCTGGGCAGCACCCCCACCTTCGATGTGGCCTTCTCCGGCATTGCCGGAGTGAATGAGGAGGAGTACGAACCGCAGATCGTGAAGCTGACCCCTACTACCAACAACTGGCGGCTGGTGGGAGCTTCCCAGGGCAAGGCGGACACCATGCAGGACTCGTCGGCCAACTGGGAGGCCTACTCCTCCTACGTAGAGGAAAAAGTGCCGGTCAGCGCCAACAAGCTGGGCTCCGGGCACGTGCAGATATCGCCGGCATCGCCCTTGTCCGCCGGCCAATACGGCGTGGTGCTGCGGCCGCGCAGCAAGAGCAAGCGCTTTGCCGGGACCGACGTGGCCAACGACCAGGGTGAGGGATTGATGCTGGACTCCATCTTTTCCTTTGCCGTGAAATAGAGGGCCGCTGCGGCCACGTCTGCGGATGCAACACGTGGGATGCTCCGCTGGCGGAGGTGCCGCCATGGAATGCGATGCTAGCCGGTGTTGTGCAAGCCTGCGGCTATGCCATTGATGGTGGCGCCCATGGGATACTCCAATTCAGCGCGGCTTTCGCCCCGCTGCTTGTGCCGCAAGAGTTCGACTTGAATCAGGCTCATCGGATCCACGTAGGGATTGCGCACGCGGATGGACCGCGCCAGGACGCGATTGCGCTCCAGCAATTCGCGCTGTCCGGTAACCCGCAGAAGCATGCGCCGGGTGCGCAAAAACTCCTTCTCCAGCAGGGTGAATACCCGCTTGCGCAGCGCCGCGTTCCGCACCAGCCCGGAATAGAGCCGGGCAATGTCCAGATCGGCTTTCGCCATGCCCAATTCGACATTGCGCACCAGGTCGGAAAACAAAGGGAATTCGCGCATCATTCGCCGCAGAAGTTTGCCGTGCCCGGGGCCACCCTTGGCAAACTGCTGTAACGCGTGCCCAACCCCGAACCAGGCCGGTACAGCGTGCCGGCTCTGCATCCACCCGAACACCCAGGGGATGGCGCGCAAGTCCTCCAGCCGCCGGCCCTGTGCCCGGCGCGCCGGCCGGGAGCCGATGCGCGCGGCATCCAATTCGTTCATCGGTGTGGCCTGCTCGAAATATTCCAGCACTTCGGGGTTCTCCGCGATATCCCGCCGGTACACCTGGTAGGCTGCTGCCGACATTTCTTCCATGGCCTGTTCCCATTCCGGGTGCTCGCCGGCCGTCAGGAGACTGGGCCGCAGCAGGGCCTCCAGGCTGGCGGCAATCATAAGCTCCAGATTCCATTCCGCCAGCACCGGGTCAGCGTACTTCCAGTTGAGGACCTCTCCTTGTTCGGTGACGCGGATCTGGCCGGAGAAGCATCCCTGGGGCTGCGCCAGGATGGCGGAATGGGTGGGGCCGCCGCCTCGGCCGACCGTGCCTCCGCGTCCGTGGAACAGGCGCAGCTTCACTCCACATTCCCCGGCAGCGGAGTGCAATTCCCGGTGGGCCTTGTGCAGTTCCCAGGTGCTGGTGAGCATGCCTCCGTCCTTGTTGGAATCGGAGTAGCCGAGCATCACTTCCTGCCAGCGCTGCCAGGAATCGAGCAGGGATTCATATTCCGCGTGGCGCCACAGGCGGCGCATGACATCGCCGGCGTCGCGCAGGGACTGTATGGACTCAAACAGCGGCACCGGCATGAGCCCGGGGTCATCGCCTGATCCGGCTACCTGCACCTCACATGACTTGGCCAGGCGAATAACGCCCAGCACATCGTCCTCGCTCTCGGCGCCACTGATAATGTAGCGGCTGATCGCGCCTGGAGGGTAAGTGCGCTTCAGTTGCGCAATGGTGCGAAAGGTCGCCAGCAGTTCGCGGCTGGTCTCAGAAAGCGTTCCGGCCGGGGGCGGCGAAACTTTGCCTGCTTTTATGGCCGGCTTCAACTCCGCGAACCCCTGAGCGTGCACACGCGCGTGCTGCCGGACGTCAAGCGCGTGCAAGTGAAAGCCGAAGGTGCGGAGTTTGCGCAACAGCGGCTCCACGTAGTCCTTTGCCAGCCGCTCTCCTTTATGCGCGCAGAGGCTGTTCCGCACCAGCAACAGGTCGCGTTCGAACTCGGCAGCGTGGTAAGCGCCGGCGCCAGGTTCGCGGCTTTGCCGAAGGTGGTGAAGGACGTAAGAAAGAAACCGGCGGTAGCTCTCGGTTACGTTCTGCTGCCCCCAGGCGAAATGCACATTGGGCAGGGTGTGCTCGTAGTGGGCCAGGCGCGCCAGCATCTCCGGGGAAGCCTCCACCTGGCGCAGGGACGAGCTCAGGCGGTCGCTCAACGCTTCCGCGTCCGCGATGTAGTCCCGCAGTATAAGTTCGCGCGCCAGTTGCAGCGCATCTTGTGTGCATTGAGCCGTCACCAGCGGATTGCCGTCGCGGTCGCCGCCAATCCAGGAGCCAAAGCGAATCAACTCAGGAATGCCGGTCTCCTCAAGGTTGACTTTATAGACATCGCGGAAGGCTTCGGCGATCTCGGCATAAATCCTGGGCAGAGCAGGGAAGAGCGAAAAGGGAAAATAGCGCAGACCCATGCGGATTTCATCGTTCACCGTGGGCTTGGTTTGCCGCACTTCATCGGTTTGCCACAAAGCGGTGATTTCATCGCGGATGGCGCCCTCGCAGCGGTTGGCCTCCGCAGCCGTGAGCGGCAGGTGGTCAAGCTGTTCCAGCAGTTGGGCAATGCGGCGCCGCTTGAGCAACACCGTGCCCCGCGCTACCTCCGTGGGGTGCGCCGTGGAAACCGGTGTCACTTGGATGTTGCGCAGAGCGGCCAGTGCCTGCTCGGCGGAGACTCCGTTCCTGCGCATGCGCATCAGGGTGCCACGAAAGGAGCCCGCCGGTGGCACGCGGTCACTATGCGACTCTCCGGCCCGCCGCCGCCGCTTGCGGTGGTTGGTCTCGGCCAGATTTGTGAGTTCGAAGTAAATGGCGAACGCCTTGGTGACCTGGTAGACCGTGGACAGGTCCATTTGTGTAACCGTTTCCTGGGCCCGCGCCATCAGCCCGCTGGAAGCCCGAGTGCTTGGTTGCGCCTGAACCCGCTGCCGATGTTCGATCATGAGTTGCCGCAGCGCTTCCACCCTGTCGAACAGTTCCTGGCCTCCCTGCTCCACCAGCACTTGTCCCAGCAATACACCCAGGGAACGCACATCGCGGCGCAGGGGCTGGTCCTTCGCCGCCTCCTCGGAGCGCGCCGTAAGCTCCGCCAGACGCGAAGCCTGGTCCTCGGGTGCCCAGAGTGGTTTGGGTTTGCTCATGACACGTGGGAACGGTGAACAAACAGAATAAATGAAGGACGGATAGCTGAAAGAGGAGTGCTCGAAAGCCTAATAGGCCGGTGGACAGTGGCGTGCGCCAGCCAGTTCAGCGCCGCCTGAACCGCCGGAAAGAAGCCGGCGTTACCAGCTTACAGGCGGCCGGCAACGATAGAGGCAATCTGCTTGCCGGCGTCCGCATTCTGGCCGGCCATGCGCAAATCAATGTTGACCATAACATCGCCTTTACGCATCATTACGCCGGAACCCATGGGCTCGATGTAGGCTTCGTCGCCTACACCTGGCAGGGAAGTGAAAGTATCCATGCCGCCGGTAATGCTCTTCAAAGCACCGTGGCTGAGTTTCAAAGCCAGGGTTCCGCCCTCCCAGGTGACGTGAATCGCCATGCGGTGGGTGCCGTCAAAGTCATAAACACAACTGTCGCCCTCGCTCTCCATGTTCGCCACTCGGGTGTGAAAAGCCGCGGCTACTTCCGCCTTGGTGGCCAGCCGGCAAGCGCTGCGATTGCCCTGGTAAGGGGTGGATTTGTAGGTTTGCGTGAACTC
>DATGGJ010000564.1:0-2599 GCA_035308585.1 Terriglobales bacterium | reverse complement strand
CTGCGCCGCATGCGCGCCTGCCAGACGCCCTCTTTCTACAGTTATTACCGGCTGCTCACCAGCAATGAGGGCAAGCGCGAAATGTCGGTGCTGCTGGAAAACCTGGCCATTCACGAAACCAGCTTTTTCCGCAACAAAGCCCAGTTTGAGCTGTTCCACAAAGTCATCATGGAGGAACTGCTGCAGCGCAAGCAGGAGCGCCGCGATTGCAGCCTGCGCGTCTGGAGCGCCGGCTGCTCCACCGGGCAGGAACCCTACACCATCGCCATGCTCATGTGCGACGCCCTCTCCTACTACTACCTGCGCAATCCTCTGCCTTACGAAACCCCCACTCCCAAGCCGCTGGTGCCGCCGCCCTGGAAACTGGAAGTGCTGGCCTCCGACATCAGTTACACCGCCTTGCGCACCGCCCAGGACGGCGTTTACAGCGACACCCAGATGGAAGCGGTGGATTTTGCCTATCGCCTCCGTTATTTCGACAAGCTGGGCGACAAGTACGCGGTCAAGAAGTCGGTCAAAGACCTGCTGCGCTTCGATTTTCATAATCTGAAAACCGAGTTCCTGCCCCAGCGCAACGACGTCATTTTCTGCCGCAACGTCATGATTTATTTCGACGAGCCCGAACAGCGGCGCCTGGTGGACAAGTTTTACCGGTGCCTCAATCCCGAGGGTTATCTTTTCCTCGGCCATGCCGAAAGCCTGTTTGGAATCAGCGAAAAGTTCCGCATGGTCCACCACGAGAATGGCACCGCCTACCAGCGCGTGGAGGTGAAGGCGTGAGCTTCTTCTCCGAGGACCGGGCGGCGGAATTACGCCAGCTCTTCTTTGAGAGCGCCCAGGAAATCCTGCAGTCCCTTAACGAAGAGGCGCTCCACCTGGAGAAAAATCCCGGCGACGCGGAGATTGCCCGCAGCATTCGCCGCGGCGTGCACACCCTGAAGGGGGACTCGGCGGCCGTGGGCTGCCGTGAACTCAGCCAGATCGCCCATGAACTCGAGGATGCGCTGGCCCCGGAAGTGACCAGCGCGGCGCCCGGCGCCGAACTGGTGGACCTGGTGCTCTGCGCCGCCGACACTTTTGACGGCTTGCTCGCCGCCTATCGCGGCAACCTCCGGCTACCCAGCGTCGAGCCTCTGCGCGCGTTGATCGCCAAATTGCGTTCCGGCGCGGGGGTCAAATCCCAAACCACTTCTCCGGCCTCTTCGGCTTCCGCTTTTTCCTGGAGCGAGTACCAGCAGCTGGCCATCAACCAGGCTCTGCAGCGCGGCAAAAATGTGTATCGCGTCGCCGCTGATCTGGACCCCAACTGCCCCATGAAAGCCGCTGCCTGGCAGCTCTTCCAGAACGTGCTGCAGCGCGCCGGTGAAGTTCTGGCCGTGCAGCCGGAGAATCCCGGTTCCGAGCAGGTGGCGCGCTTCGAGGTGGTCATCTGCAGCGACAAGCCGGAAACCTGGATTGCCGAGCGCTGCCGCATTCCCGCCGTAATTGCCTCCGCCAAAGTTACGCCCTGGAAGGCCCGCCAGCCGGCGCAGGCGGTTGCCGCGGAACCGGCCGCAGCCAATGCAGCGCTGGACAACATTTTGCGCGTGGATGCCGAGCGCCTAGACCAGCTGCTCAACTTGATCGGCGAACTCATCATCGGCCGCTCCATGCTGCAGCAGGTGCTGGGCGAATTCAGCCGCCGCTTCCCCAAGGACTCGCTGCGCGCCCGCTTTGCCGACGCCATGGCTTTCCAGACCCGGGTGCTCAATGACCTGCAACGCTCCGCCATGCAGGTGCGCATGGTCCCGGTGGAGCACTTGTTCCGCCGCTTCCCGCGCCTGGTTCGCGATGTGGCCAAGCATTGCGGCAAAGAGGTCGCTCTTCTGCTCAGCGGGCAGCACACGGAACTTGATAAGAGCATCCTCGACGCCATTGCCGAACCGCTCGCCCACCTGGTTCGCAATGCCGTGGATCACGGACTGGAGAGCGCCGAGGAGCGCCAGAAAGCGGACAAGCCCGCCAAGGGCACCGTTCGCCTGAATGCCTACCACCAGGGCAACCACGTGGTGGTCGAAGTCGGTGACGATGGACGCGGCCTGGACCCTGCCCTCATCCTGAAAAAAGCGACGGAACATGGAATTGTGAGCGCTGAGGAAGGCGCCCGGCTCAGCCCCTCCCAAATTTTGGAATTGATTTTCCGGCCCGGCTTCACCACCGCCGAGCAGGTCACTGAGATTTCCGGCCGCGGTATCGGCATGGACGTGGTGCAAAGCGTCGTCCAGCGGCTCAAGGGCAGCATCAGCATCCAGTCTGAGTCCGGGCGGGGCACCACCTTCGTCATCAAGCTGCCCCTCACCCTGGCCATCATCAAATCCCTGCTGCTGCGCATCCAGGACCGCCTCTACGCCATTCCTCTCAACGCGGTGGTGGAAATCAGCCGTGCTTCCGAGGCCGCCATCCATTGCGTGGATAACCATGAAGTGTTGCAGCTGCGGAACACGGTGCTCACCCTGGTCCGCCTGGGCGACCCGCCCCCCGAACCCAACCCCGCCAGGCGGATATTTGTCGTGGTCATCGCTCTGGGCGAGCGCCGCTACGGGCTCATCGTGGATACCCT
>DATGGJ010000563.1:0-3336 GCA_035308585.1 Terriglobales bacterium | reverse complement strand
CCCACCGAGAACGTTCAAGGGCTAAGTGCTAATTGCTAATTGCTAATTGCTAACTGCTAACTGCTAACTGCTGCTCACATCAGCTTCCGCCGCAGCATATCCAGCGCCTGCTGCGAGGCCCACCAGCGCACGCGTTCGCGATCGCCGGGAAACTTGCGCTCCACCACTTCCGTGGAGTCGCCATTCGACAGGGCATGGAAAACCAGGCCGACGGGTTTTTCCTCCGTGCCCCCGGTGGGTCCGGCAATGCCGGTAACGGCCAGGCCCCAGGTGGCATTGCAGCGTTTGCGGATGCCCTCAGCCATGGCGGCGGCAACTTCGCGGCTGACCGCTCCGTGGGCGGCCAGAAGCGCCTTGGGCACGTCCGCGAACTTGTTCTTCAGTTCGTTGGAATAAACGATGGCGCCGCCGGCAAAATACCGCGAACTGCCGCTGACGGAAGTGACGCGCTCGCCGATCAAGCCTCCAGTGCAGGACTCAGCCACCGCCACGGTGGCGTTCCGCATCTGCAGGTAATAGCCGACAATCTGCTCCAGCGATTCCCCCTGGCGGGAGAACACGTACTCGTCCAGTTCGTCTTCCAATTTTTCCGCCAGCTTGTCCACGCGCTGCTGCGCCACCTGCAGGGAATCGGCGCGGGCCCGCAGGTGGATCTCAATCTCGCCGGCATAAGCCAGGATGGTTGTCTGAATGTTGGGATAACGTCGGTAGATGGGCGCGATGCGGTCATCGAGGTGGGATTCGCCCAGCATGGCCACTTTGAGCACACGGGTGGCGATAAAGGCGGCCGGCACGTGCTCGCGCAAGCGCTCCAGGCATTGCTCCTCGAACAGCGGTTTCAGTTCGTGCGGGGGTCCGGGGAGCAGAATGATGATCTTTTCATTACCTTCATAGCTGCCGGTAATCCACTGCCCGGGCGCGGTGCCATTGCGATTGGAGAGGACCGTGGCCCCGGAGATGATGTCGGCCTGCTTCGCGTTATTTTCGGTGAACTTGAAGCCGCGTTTGGAAAAGCGCTTACGCAGTGCCTCGACAATGGCGGGGTCGCGAACCAGGGGCAGTTCCAGCGCGCCGGCAACGGCCTCACGGGTCAGATCGTCCTCGGTTGGACCGAGGCCACCCATCAGGATCACCAGGCCGGCGCGGCTCAGAGCGATTCGGGTGACTTCCGCGATGTGCTCGCGGCCATCGCCCACAATGGTCTTGAACGCCACTTCCAGGCCGAGCTGGTTGAGCTTATCGGTGAGATAGAGGGAGTTGGTGTCCTGACGGAAGGGTGTCAGCAGCTCCGAGCCCACGGCGATAATCTCGGCATTCATAAGACAGTTGAAGGTGGTCAGTGGCCAGTGGTCAGTACTGGAAATAATCTCACATCACCCAGTGATTGCTAACTCCGCGGACAACGGGGAATCGAAATTCAGGCACCAGGCACTGGGAATTGGGCGCCCCGAACTACGTTTCCTGCGGCAACAGGGCCTTGCCCTGAATATCCCAGGAAAGATGGTGGACGGCGTTGCTGGTGGCCAGGATGGCGGAGCGGCCGGGGGCAAACGCGAGCCCCACCAGGCCATGGCCGGCAACCTCAAGCGAGGCTTGCGCGTCCGGGGTCAGCTTGACGATGCCACGTTTGCCGCCCAGGGAGGCGGCCACATAGAGATTGCCTTCTACGTCGAAGGCTAGACCCTGGGGGCGTCCCAGACCGCGATAAAACACGCTCACGCTGCCGTGAGGGTCAACTCGATAGACGGAATCGAAGCTGGAGGTGGTGGGTCCGGTGACAAATAAGTCGCCGCTGACGCTGAAGGCCATGTGGTAGGCGGAGACGCTGGGCTCCAGCGTCGCGAACACAAAAATCTGCCGGTCACGGGCAATTTTGAAGATGGTTCCACTGCGGTCGCCGACGTAGAGGTTTTCTTCCTTATCGAAGGCCAGGCCGGTGGCCACCCCCATACCTTCCGCATAAGCGGACATGGTGCCGTTGGGCGCCACCTTGTAAACGGTTCCGTCATAGCGCGAGGAAACGTACATCTGGCCGGCGCGGTCAAAGGCAATGGCGGTGGGGTTCATCATCTCCGCCAGGAAGGGCTTAACCGCATAGTTGGTATCAATCTTGTAAATCGCAACCGGCACCTTCTGTCCCCTGGAGCCGGAGAAGGTCACATAGATGTTGCCCTCCAGATCGAGGGCGGGATTGGTCACCGGGTGGAGGTTCTCGGCAATGGTGACCGCCACTTTCACCTCGTGGGCATTGCTGGAGTTGCCGTTGGTGGAGACCACGACGGGGCCGGTCATGGCGCCATCGGGAACGCGGGCCACAAGAAAATCGTCGGAGCTGATGAGCACCGAGCCTTCCACCTCGCCAAACTGGACGCGCGGACGGCGCAGTTCCGGAGGCCGCAATCCGCTGCCGATAATGCGCACCTCGCCCCCCGGCAGGGCAGCCGCGGGACGAACCGCATCAATGTGCGGCTTGCCATTCACGTTTTTTTTGCCCAGTAGCCGTTCGGAGATACTCATCCTCGCTGTCTCGAAACCTAGCGGCAGAGCTTAACGCAACCAGCCGAAGTGGAGTGCCGCCTGCAAAATGGCCAGCGCATACAGACCCGCACCCACGTCGTCCAGCATGATGCCCGCGCCCTGGGGAATTTTCTCCAGGCGGCGCAGCGGCGGCGGCTTCACAATGTCGAACGCACGAAAAAGTATAAAGCCGGCCAGAAGAGTTTTCCATCGCACCGGGGCGGCGATAAGAGCAATCATTTGTCCCGCCACTTCGTCAATGACGACGAAGGAGGGATCGGTAATGCCGCTTTCGCGGGCTACCCGGGTTGCCGCTGGAATGCCCACAACGATGGCCAGGCAGGCCAGCAGCAGGGCGAGAGGAACCTGAGCTCTGGCTCCGGCAGCTTGTGAGATGAGCCACCACAGCAACACTGTTGCCGCTGAGGCCCAGGAGCCTGGCCCCGGGCGCAAGCGGCCGCAGCCGAAGAAGGTGGCGACGAGCCAGGCCAGCCTGCCGGTTTTGGGGTGAACTTTCGCGCCGGTGCTCTCAGTGTTCGCGATTTTCGCCGAAATCATCAGTTTTATGCCGTGCCCGCGTCTCGCCGCCTGCGCCTGGCGAATCCTGCGCCGAACGCTTCTCCCTGCCCGCTTGCGGATCGGATTGGAAGCCCATTGCTTCGGGATCGGTAATGGGAGTGGAAATGACGTAGCCGCCACTGGCCCACTTGCCCAAATCTATCAGACGGCAACGCTCGCTGCAGAAAGGGAACTCGGGATCATTGCGCAGCACCAGCTTTTTGCAGGTGGGGCAGCGCAGGCTGAGCATTCGCTTACGGG
>DATGGJ010000562.1:0-1805 GCA_035308585.1 Terriglobales bacterium | reverse complement strand
GCTACTTAAGCTTCTCCAGTGCCAACAGAACCTCGCCCGCGTCCGGCAGTTGCTCGATGGGATAGACCTTGCTGAATGCCACCTTGCCGTTTTTATCCACCACGAAGATGGCGCGCTCGCTGATGCCGGCAAACTCGCCCTCATCACGGAAGACGCCGAACTTCCGAGCCACCTCGCCGTGGGGCCAATAATCGGCGGCCAAGGCGTAATCGAGCGGCCCGATCTCCTTCTCCCAGGCGGTGGTGCTGTAGATGGAGTCCACGCTAATGCCCACGACCTGGGCATCATAGGCGGCGAACTTGGCAAGGTCCGCGTTGTAGGCCGCCATCTGCCGGGCTCAAACCGGGGTCCAGTTGAGAGGATGGAAGGCGATGACTACGTTGTTCTGGCCGCGGCAATCGCGCAGGCGGAACCTTTGCTTGATACCGCCAATGAGCGCGGGCAATTCGAATTCGGGGGCGAGATCTCCAATTTTGAGCGCGGGCATAAGTCCTCTGAAATATTCCAATGTACATCAAGCGTTGGTGTTGGCCTTTACCCTGCGCAGCAGTGACGCGTACGGTGAGGCGCCGGCGGCTCGATTGCCAGTTCAGTCGCCGGCCGCGGCCATGTGCCCTGGAGCGCGCACACTTTCCCGCAAATGCTGCAGCAGAGCGCACTGCGCGCGGGTGGCAAAGTGCTGCTTGAGGCGCATGATGCCTACGCGGCGGCAGGCGCTGGGGTCGGCCACGCGCACGAACTTGCAGCCTTTGCGCGGCTCCACCGCCATGGCCGGCACCAGCGAAACGCCCATGCCGGTGGCCACCATGGCCAGGATGGTGGCGAACTGACCGCTCTCAAAAACTACGTTGGGCTGCAGGCGAGCGCGGCGGCAGGCGGCGATGGTGTTGTCGCGGAAGCAGTGTCCCTCCTTCAGCAGCAGAAAGCGCTCGTCCTCAATCTGCTTGAGGGCAACCGCGGGCTGCGAGGCCAGACGGTGGCGCTGAGGAAGCACCACGTAGAGCGGCTCACGCAGCAACTCCTCGCAGAGCAGGCCTTCGCCCGCCACCGGCAGCGCGGCCACCGCCAGGTCAATGCGGCCTTCGTGCAATCCCTGCAGCAGCACCGCCGTGATCTCCTCCACCACGCTGACCTGGACTGCCGGGTATCTAAGCGCGAAGCTGGTCAGGCGGTCCGGCAGGAAGTAAGGGGCCAGCGTGGGAATGGCGCCCACCACCACAGTTCCCTTCTCCAGGCCAGCCATCTCCTGGATTTCCAGCTTGGCCGCGCCCAGTTGCCGCAAGATGGTTTCGGCGCGGGGAAGAAAAGCTTGTCCGAACTGGGTGAGGCGGGCGGTGCGCCCCAGGCGGTCAAAGAGCCTGGCACCGAGTTCGTCTTCTAACTTGAGGATCTGTTGGGAAAGCGACGGCTGGGCCACGTGCTCGTGTTCGGCGGCGCGGGTGAAATTTCCGGTGCGGGCGACGGCGCAAAAATATTTGAGCTGGTGAACTTGCATGGGATGCCTGGAGCTATGGTGTCGCCCGCTGGGGCTCGGCTCGACTAACGACTTCACCCAGGGCTTCCGCCCTGGGCTACACTCTTTCGCCGCTTCGCGGCTGATCCCTTCCAAAAGGTAAAAACTATCACAACTATAGAATCCATATCTTAGACCGATGCCCGGGGCGGGCGCTAGACTGGCGGCCAGGAGGAAATATGCCGGAAAAGCAGGACAAAATGACCGTCAAGCATGGCGACATCAGCCAGCGCGTAGGCGTGGAAGTGATTCGCAACCGCGGCGTGGATGTGGACAAGCTGATCAAGATGCT
>DATGGJ010000561.1:0-1675 GCA_035308585.1 Terriglobales bacterium | reverse complement strand
ACAGCTACTTTATCCGTGTCGCGGGACAACACCATGGATTGCAGAAGCATGCATAAGAATGGTAGGGCGTAGAAGTCCGAGGCAGTAGGTTACCGAGGTCATTACCCTGTCGTCCGCGGGGTCTAGACGGCGTGCTGCGGGCTTTGACGGCAGTTATCGCAAGAGCACAAGGAAGCTGAATCCAGAAAAGAAACAGGGAGATTACCCTCAAGGTGGCCGCAGCCTTCGCAGTAATAGCGGGCCAGCCCCAGGGACATCATGTTCTGACAGCAGAAAGGGCAGGGGTGGCCGGCCACGGGTGGCTGCGAGAGGCCTTTTCTCCGTGGCTTGGGTTCACTTTCAACTTCCACAGCAAACTCCTGCACTTCAGTTTTTGACGGACGTTCACCCAGGTGAACCCAGCTGATGCTCAAGCCGAGAAAGGCAATGGCGCCGCAGATGGCAAAGTCAATGGCCGGTTGCTGCAGTTGGCGCGTGGCATCGAGGGTGATTATTCGGAAGGCGACGACGAGAGCGCCTGCAAACAGCGCTAGCCCGCCCAACGCAATCAGCGTGGGAGTAAAGCCGCGCAGAGCGGAGTGAAGCCGGTAGCCTGCCCGTGGGGAGAATCCGTCGCCCGGAAATTCGTAACCCTGGGGCTCGTCGAAGAGCGGGTTTTGTACAAGGCTGCTGCCCATAAATCCTCGCTGATTTTGAGCTATCTGGGAGCCCTGGCCGGAAACTATCCACAACATACAGCGTAGATAACAGGAGGAAAATGGCACGGATGTGCCAGAGGTGTGGATCAGGGGTGGCCCCCTGGACCACGGAATCCGGGGGCGGGGGCTGCGCTAAGGAATGGCCGGGCTAACCGGATGGGAGCTGCTTCCGGTGGTGAGCAGAATGGCAGCTGTGGTTCCGGCCGCGGCGGCGCCACCGAAAACAATGGCCGCTGTTTTTTTGGACATATGAAAGCCGCTGCCCGTGGGTGGGGCGCCCTTGTCTCTTTTGGGGCCTTCGGACTGGTCTGAATCCGGGCGAGTCGTCTCCTGACCCTGCTGCAGAATGGTGGTGGAAGAGCCGTCGTTAATGGCCAAGGCTCCTTCGCGGGCGGCGATTTGTATGACTCCATCGGCATCGGAGACTTCGAACTTGGCCGCGCGCTGGGCAACAGGAGCAATGGTCAGCTTGCCGGCGCGCACCGCCATAGCCTGGGAAGTGGTGACCACCACCCCGCCGTGACCCATGTTGACGGAGTTGCCCTCAAACTGGATGGAGGAGTCCGCGAGAACCAGGACCATAGAGCCCTCGGCGTTGATGCTGGCGACGGAGTCGGGCCGGGTGGCGACGGTGTCGCCGACAAATAGAGCAGAGGAACGCAGTACGTTATTCGCACCTGTCGAGGATTCGCTGTCGCTTACCGTCAACATGGCGGAATTGGCGGCGAACAGAACAGTGGGCGCCAACAGCAACATGGCAGCAAGAAACGGTGTTCTTACGAAGAAACGCAAGCTTCACGTCCAGTTGGAGATTAGGTGCAGCCATGATAGCGAAGTAGAACGAGGGGCACAATTACGTATGTGGTTACCAACGAGTGCTCGAGGCTAAAAGGTCATGGGCGTTTCGGCGAGGCGATCAGGGTTGGCATGGGAGCGGGCGGCTGGGCCCCGCACCGGGACCGGCCGGATTGGCGATA
>DATGGJ010000560.1:0-24291 GCA_035308585.1 Terriglobales bacterium | reverse complement strand
GCTCGTTCTTGGACGCTGCAAGCGATGGAAAAGAGAGCAATTTAGAGCCAGGAATGGGACTCAGACGGCAGAGCCATGAGCGAATCCAGCCAAATTGGTAAGGAGAGCAGAGGGATTGCCGATCGCCTCCCCCGCTGGTATGCAATCCACACCCGGTCGCGCCATGAGAAGCGCATTGAACTAAGCCTGCGGCAAGCTGGAGTGGATACTTTTCTGCCCCTCATCCGGGAGGTGCATCACTGGAGCGACCGACGCAAGGAGGTCCAGCTTCCCCTGTTTCCCTGTTACCTGTTCGTCCACATTGTGCCGGACACAGCGGCCCGGCTCGCCGTGCTGAAAACGTCCGGGGTACTCAATTTTGTGGGCACGGCGGGTTTGGAGTGCTCCATTCCGGATCCGGAGATTGAACAAGTACGCTCGGTGGTTACGCAGCAAGGTTCGTATTTTCCGTGTCCCTTTCTCAAGACGGGCCAGAGGGTTCGCATCCGGGGTGGCGCCCTGGAGGGCGTGGAAGGCGTCCTCAGCTCGCACAAAGGCGCCTGCACGCTGGTTGTCTCAGTGGAACTGATACAGCGTTCGGTGTCGGTTCTGATTAACGGCTACGACGTGGAAGCCGCCTAGGAATATTTCAACGCTCATTAGCAGAGCGGTTGGAGAACAAGGTGAGGTCGAGGAGCAGAGCGGCAGGAATCGTGGTGATCGCAGTTTTTGCGATGTGCTGGGGCCTGCCGCTTTGCGGCGCACAGGCGGCGGACAACAAAGCTGAAACCAGGGGCGGAACGGCGGCGCGTTCCGGTCTCATACTTCCATCTGACGGGGCAGGCGAATATCTCATCGGGCCCGACGATGTTTTGGCGGTGAACGTCTGGAAAGAGAGGGAAATCAGCGAGGAGGTACCGGTCCGGCCCGATGGAAAAGTTTCCTTGCCGCTTATCGGTGAGGTGCAGGCCGGCGGCCTGACACCTGTGCAATTGCAGGAAAGCATTCGCGCCAAGCTCGCCACTTACCTGGTGAACCCGACGGTTACCGTGATGGTAAAGGAAACCCGCAGCCACCGCTTTAACGTGGTGGGCGAGGTGGAACGTCCTGGCTGGTTTGTGCTGGGCCAACCTCTGAGGGTGCTGGATGGGCTGGCTATGGCGGGCGGATTTCACGATTTCGAGAAAACCAGCGGCATCTATGTGCTGCGCTTAAGTGCAGACGGCTCGTACCAACGATTTCCTTTCAACTACAAGCAGGTGATCAGCGGCCGGAACCCGAGGCAGAACATTCGCCTGCAACCCGGTGACACGGTGGTGGTGCCATGAGAGCAAGCCGGTCAGTACGATGGTGGCTGCCGGCATTGGCACTTGGGCTGGCCGCTACAACCTGGGGCCAGCTGGCGCCGAGCCCGATCACAGGAGAAATGCCTGCTAACGGGTTCTCCGCAGCCGGGAAGCTCAGCAACCTGGCAGTGGTCTCATTCTCCAGCAGCAGCGTGTACGACGACAATTTCAGCAACGGCGCCTCCCAGCACCAAGGCGGCGGACAGCAGTACCTGGCGGCGACTTTCGGATGGCAACAGACCCGGCGGCGGCTGCAATGGAACTTAAGCTACCGGCCGGGCGTGGTGCTGGAGTCACACTCCCAGCTCGGCAATCAATTCAACCAGGTGTTCGGCACAACCCTGGAAATAGAGCCCACCGTGCGCTGGTCGCTGAAACTGCGCCAGGATTATGCCCTGACTACCGACCCCTTCGAGCGGCTGGGTGAAGCCCCGCTGCAGCCCGGTCTGAGTCCGCTGGACAGGCCGAACCAACTGGCAGTGCTGCCGCAAGTGAGAAGAACCGCGAGCTTTACCGGGGCGGGGGCGAGCTACCGTTTGAGCCGGCACACGACGGCAGGCCTGAACGGCAGCTATACGCTACAGCAATACAGCGAAGATGGCACGTGGGCCGTACCTTTGATTGACAACCGCGCCGTCAGCGGGAATACCTACCTTTCGCGGCAGATTTCCCGAAGCTATACCGCCGGGGTGGAATATCGGGTACGGTATCTGACGTTCCCGGGTTATGACCTGCGAACGCTCACGCACTCGGTTCTCTCCTTTCACCAGTTTGCCGTCACCGCCAACAGCACTGTCGTGATTTACGGCGGTCCGGAATATGCCCGCACCCGCGGCCAGACGTTCGCCGTTCGGAACGCCGCCGTGTTTCCCGCGTCCTGGTCCCCCGCCGCGGGTGCGATCTATAGCTGGTCGGGAAGACGCAACCGCCTGCAAGCCGGGCTTAGCCGCCAGGTCAGTGACGGGGGAGGCGTGCAGGGGCCGGTGCGGCTTAGTGCGGCATGGCTGCGCCTGGGCCGGCAACTGGGACGGCGCTGGACCGCGGAGGCGAACTCGGAACTCGCGCAACAAACGGCTCTGCCGGCGGAACTCGGTGACCACTTGCGGCTATTGCGGGCCGGCGCGGGCTTTCACCGGGAACTGAGCAGGGAAGCTTCCGTTCGCCTTTCCTATGACCGGCTCTACCAGACGGGCGGTTCGCTGTTCTACCGGCCAGGGAACCACAACCGGGTAATGCTCTCCGTCGAACACCGTTTCATGCGGCCCCTGGGAAGATCCCAATGAAAGAGCAGGATTCCGAGCAGGCGTTCAGCCTGGCCCAGTACTGCGAGGTCGCGCTGCGGCGGCGATGGTGGGTGGTGGGAACGTTGTTTGCGATTTGGGCAGTCGCCTGGGGCTGCGCCTGGATACTGCCCCCCCGCTATCGTTCCGAAACCACCATCGTAGTTGATGAGCTGCAGGTACCGGCCGAGGAAGGCATTTCCGGCCTGCAGAACCGACTGCAAACCCTGACGCCGCAAATTCTCAGCCGCGTGCGGTTGCAGCGGATTATCCAGGAACTGAAGCTTGATGGCCCGGCCCGCGGGAGCGCCTCCCTGGGGGCGCTGGCCAGCCAGATGCGGCGCGACATCAGGGTGGAGCCGCTGCAGGCATCAGGCCGGCCCAATCAACTCGCCGCCTTCACCATTTCCTACTCCGCCGCGAGCCCGGCGGTGGCGCAGGAGGTAACACGCCGCCTGACGTCGTTGTTCATCGAGGAGAACGTTAGCACGCGGGCGCAGCAATCGCAGCAGACAACCAGCTTTCTGGAGAGCCAGCTGCAAGATGCCCGCGCCTGGCTGCAGAAGCAGGAAGAACGGCTGCAGCAATTCAAGGCGCAATACCTGGGGCAACTGCCCAGCGAAGCGCAGGCAAATTACGCGCAGCGCGACGCGCTCGATCTCCGGTTGCAGAGTGCGGCGCAAGAACTGCAGCACGCAAAACAGCAGAGGCTTTACCTGAACTCGCTGCTGTCGCAGTATCGCGAGCTGCGTGTCCCCGGAAGTTCCGCGTCCAGCGCCCCCACAGGGACACCCCCCGCTCTGGACGCGGAACTATCTCGCCTGCGCCAGCAGGCCGACGATTTGCGCCTGCGCTACACCGAAGCCCACCCCGAGCTGGTCAGGCTGCGGGAGCAGATAGCACGCGCGGAGAGGCTCAAGGCCCAGATCGGGCAGGAGCTAAACAAGGGCCCGGGAGAAGCGGCGGTTGAAGAATCGCCCACCACGCTGCAGATCCGGAGCGAGCTTCGAGCCAACGAGCAGGAAATCCTGGATCGGCAAAACCAGGTGGCCGGGGCGCAGGCGGAAATGCGCGCCGTGCAAGCGCGCCTGCGAAACGCTCCGGTGCGGGAACGGCAACTGGCCGAGCTGACCCGGGATTATGACCAGTCGCGCGCCTACTACGAATCGCTGCTGGCCAAGCGCAACCAAACGCAGCTGGCCGGCAGTTTGGAGAAGCAGCAGCGGGGCGAGCAGTTCCGGATCTTGGACCCGCCCAGCTTGCCGGCGGCTCCTTATTATCCGGACCGCTTCAAGTTCACCCTGGCGGGGCTGGTGCTGGGCCTGGTGGCTGGAGGGCTGGCGGGATACACCCGCGAAGTGCTGGACGACCACATCCATTCGCCGGCACAGCTGGCAAGCTTGTGCGCAGCCCCGGTCCTGGCGTCCATTCCTCCCGCTGTGAAAGCGGACTCCTGGCTGCGCCGGCTGCGGGTGGGCGGGGAGATTGCGGGCATGACCGCACTGCTTACGTTCATGACCGGAAATACGTTTATGGCTTTTATAGCCCGCTATCGCGAGTGATCCGCAACCCAGCGTAATGATATGACCCGAATCAGTCCCATCCCGCAGATAACCGGCGAAAGCGGCGCCGGCTGCGCGGAAGCTCGGCCGGAAGCCCCCGGCCGCAGGGTATGGGATCTCGATTCGCTTTCCTGGCTGGTGCCCAAGGTTCCCCTGCGCCAGGTGATCTGTATCTTGGGCCCCGGCCAGGAGCCGGTACAGGAGCAGTTTCGATTGCTGCGCACCCGGCTGGAGGACGCGCGCCAGGCGCGACCGCTAAAGACCGTGCTGGTCACCAGCAGCCTGCCGGAGGAAGGGAAGAGCTTTGTGGCGCTCAACCTGGCGGCGACCATTTCACAACGCGGCCGCAAGAAGGTGCTGCTGCTGGAAGCCGACCTGCGCCGGCCCGGCTGCTGTTCGGCCCTGGGGCTCAGCCCGGTTGCGGGGCTGGCGGAGTGCTGCAGGAGCGCCGACCCCGTGGCCAGCTTTGTGTACCGCATCAGCGGCCTGGACTTGTGCCTGATGCCGGCGGGCGATCGAGCCACAGCCGGAACGGAGTTGCTGGATTCGTATCGCATGAGACAGGTGGTGGCGGAGACCGGCAGGGCCTTTGATTGGGTGGTGGTGGATTCCGCTCCCCTGCTGCCGGTGGCGGACTCGGTGGTGCTCTCGCGGCTATGCGAGGGCATTGTGCTGGTGGTTCGCCGCAGCAAAGCGTTGAAAAGCGCGCTGCAAGAAGTGTTGGACCGAATTGAGCCAGCGAAGCTGCTGGGAGTCGTGCTCAACGACTTTCCCAGCCGGCACAGTTGCGAAGCTTACCTTCAGAGCTCCGCGGACTCGGCTCAGGGAAAAGACCCTGACATCGCCGACTTCAAAGAGGCGGCGTGATGGCTGACCGCATTCACTTCAATTGGCAACGGCCCAGATTCCTTATGCGGAAGCAGCCCCCCGCAAAGCAATCTTTGCCGGCCATCCCCTGCCGGAAGGAACTGGCACCCGCACCATCTCCTGGCGGCAATGCACTCGCGCTTGCCGACGAGGCTGGATTTGGGCGCCAGATTTACCTGGAGCGCCGGCGCGCGGAGCGTAACCGGAGAAGCCTGCTGCTGGTGCTGATGGCGGGGATGGAGATGGCCGATCCTGCCGCGCGGGCGGCGATGTTTCGCGCTCTGATTGGCAATCTTTCAGGCATGCTGCGCGACACCGACGCGCTGGGCTGGTACCGCCAGGGCACAGTTCTGGGCATTCTGCTTCCCGACCTGGAGCGGGCCGACCAGGCCCTGCTTGATTCGGTATTCGACAAGTTCTCCAGTGTTCTGGAGGATTCGTTGGGCACGGAGCTTGCGTGCCGGATGCAGCTCACGGTTCATGTCTTTCCCACTCCCCTGGGATTGGAGGGCGAACCGGCCGACCTAGCCCTTTATCCAGAATTGCCTCCAAGAACAGGGTCGCAGTTGGAAGCGGCGGTTAAAAGAGGAGTGGATGTGAGCATCAGTGCAGTGGCCCTGCTGCTGTTGTCGCCGCTGTTGGCGTTGCTGGCGCTGGCGGTGAAATGTTCCTCGCGAGGGCCGGCGCTGTTCCGCCAGAAGCGGCTGGGGCAAAACGGCAGGCCCTTCACTTTTCTTAAATTCCGCTCCATGTATGCGGACAGCCGGAGCGCGGTGCATGAGCAATACGTTGCAAAATTCATTGCCGGCGAGCGGGCCGAAAGCAGAAACGGCATTTTTAAGATAACCGACGATCCGCGCGTCACCGCGGTGGGCCGCATTCTACGCCGCACCAGCCTGGACGAGCTGCCGCAATTATGGAACGTGCTGCGGGGCGAGATGTCGCTGGTGGGACCACGGCCGCCGCTGACCTACGAATTCGAGCGATATGCGTGTTGGCATCGCCGGCGCGTTTTGGAAGCCAAGCCAGGCATGACCGGCCTTTGGCAGGTACAAGGGCGCAGCGGGACGAGCTTTGATGAGATGGTGCGCCTGGACCTGCGCTATGCGCGGCGCCAGTCTCTGTGGCTGGACCTGAAAATTCTATGGCGGACGCCGGGAGTGATGCTGTCCGGCAAGGGCGCTTACTGACATGGCTGCGCTTGCGGCCATCAAGATGCCAGACCCGGCAACCCGCACAGCCGCGCGGAGCACGATTCACATTGGCATGATTGGATACGGCTATTGGGGCACCAACATCCTGCGCAATCTGCGGAGCCTGCCCGACGCGCACGTGGACGCGCTTTGCGACATCAACCCGCAATCGCTGCAACGCGCGGGCCATGCTTACCCGGGGTTGAGGCTGACCAAGGATTCGGCCGAGATTCTGAGCACTTCCGAAATTGACGCGGTCGCCATCATTACCCCGGTATGGACGCATTTCGAACTGGCCAAAGCCGCCCTGCAAAACGGCAAGCACGTTTTCGTGGAAAAGCCTCTCACCGCCAACTCCCATCAGGCGGAACAGTTGATCGAACTGGCCGACCGCCGCGGGTTGACGCTTATGGTGGACCACACCTTCCTGTTCACCGGGGCGGTAAGAAAAATCCGCCAGCTCATCTATAGCGGCACGCTAGGAGCCATCTACTACTACGATTCCATGCGCGTCAACCTAGGCATGTTCCAACACGATGTAAACGTAGTGTGGGACCTGGCCCCGCACGACCTGTCCATAATGGATTATCTGGTGCGTTACAAGCCGGAGGCGGTCAGCGCCACCGGCCAAAGCCATGTCAACGAATTGGAGGACGTGGCCTTTATTACCATTTATTTCCCGGGAAGAATGATTGCGCACATCAATGTGAACTGGCTTTCACCAGTTAAGGTGCGGAGCACACTCATCGGCGGGGAACGCAAAATGCTGGTGTGGAACGACCTCGACGCTGACGAGAAGATCAAGGTTTACGACAAAGGGGTGAGCGTCCGCAAACGGGAGCAGGTTTACGAGCTGCTGCTCAGCTACCGGTCGGGAGACATATGGGTACCACACGTTCCCGGTGTGGAAGCCCTGCAAAGCGAACTGGATTACTTCCTGGATTGCGTGGCCGAAAGCAAGAAGCCCATCAATGATGGCCAGTCGGGCCTGCGCGTTGTAAAACTTCTGGAAGCAGCCTCGAGGTCATTGGCCAAAGGTGGGGAACTGGTTTACCTGTGAGGGAATTTTGCTGCATTGCGCCGGACGTGAAACTGGGCCGGGGCGTGCGCCTGGCCAGGTTCATCAATCTCTATGGCTGCGAAGTGGGCGCCGAGACCAGGATCGGCGCGTTCGTGGAGATCCAGAAAAACGCAAAAATCGGCAGCCGCTGCAAAATCTCCAGTCACAGCTTTATCTGTGAGGGCGTCACCATCGAAGACAACGTGTTCCTTGGCCACGGGGTGGTCTTTATCAACGACACTTACCCGCGCGCCACGACCTCCGGCCACCTGCAAACCGAGCAGGACTGGGCGGTGGAGCCGACCTGCGTGCGCGCAGGGGCGTCCATCGGCTCGGGCGCCACCATTCTGGCCAACGTGACCATCGGTGAGAACGCGCTGGTGGGCGCCGGCAGCGTGGTCACCAAAAATGTTCCTGCCAACTCCATTGTGGCGGGAAATCCGGCACGAGTTCTGCGCTATTTTGCCGAAGCGCAAGGTGCGAAACATGAAAGCCCATTCTCCGGTTCCCTTTCTCGATCTGGTCAGCCCGCACCGCGAACTGCAAGATGAGATCCTGGCGGTAGTCGGCCAGGCATTGAGCACGGCCGTTTTCACCAACGGGCCGATGCTGCTGCAGTTCGAGAGCGCATTTGCCGAGTTCTGCGGAACCCGGCACTGCGTTGGAGTGAGCAGTGGAACCGATGCCCTGCGTTTCGCCCTGCTGGCGGCCGGCATTGGGCTGGGCGATGCCGTGCTCACGGTGCCCAATACCTTCGTCGCCACCGCCGAAGCCATATCCCAGACCGGCGCCCTCCCTGAATTTGTGGATGTTGACCCGCGCACCTGCAATGTGGATGTGGCACAACTGTACGACTATCTTGAAACGCGCTGTCAGCGGGACAGCCAGGGCAAGCTGATCAGCGGCCGAAGCGGACGGCGCGTGGCCGCAATCGTGCCTGTTCACCTGTATGGCCAGCCCGCGGACATGGACCCCATCCTGGAGCTGGCTCGCTGCCATGGCCTGATGGTGATTGAGGATGCCTGCCAGGCGCACGGGGCAGAGTATCTCTCGCAGGCCACCAGGGGATGGCTTCCGGCGGGGTGCATGGGCCGGGCTGCCGCTTTCAGCTTTTACCCGGGAAAGAATCTGGGAGCGTGCGGCGAAGCAGGCGCGGTCACAACCAATGACGACGCCATTGCGCGCCAGGTGCGTATGCTGCGCGACCACGGCCAGGCGCGCAAGTACGAGCACGCGATCGAGGGCTTTAACGGACGGATGGATACCATTCAGGCCGGCATTTTGCTGATCAAGTTGCGCCGCCTGCGGCAGTGGAACCAGCAACGCCGCGCCGCCGCCACCCACTACCGCGAGCTTCTTGCCGGTTGCGCAAATGTGGCCCTGCTTTACGAGCCGGAATATGCCCGTTCGAATTACCACCTGTTTGTTGTTCGGGTACCGCAGCGCGACCGACTGCTGGAGTATCTGGGCGAAGGCGGCATCGGCGCCGCAATTCATTACCCCGCGCCCATCCACCTTCAGGCCGCATTCGGGCGCCTGGGATACAAACCCGGCGATTTTCCGGTCTCCGAACGGCTGGCCGCGGAGGTGCTCTCCCTCCCCATGTACCCGCACCTCACCCCTGCGCAGCAGGAGCTCGTGGTGGAGGCCATTCAGAACTTTGCGGGCGCTCAAGAAAGTACGGCGGCAACGCCGCTAGGCGCAGCTTCGTGAGCATTACCGACTACCCACCGGGAAATTTGTTGCTTCTCTACATGAGCTGAAGCCGGCCTTCGAAAGGTGGCGGCAGCCGCGCCCATGCTGGTCAGCGCGCCGGTAGGGCCACGACTTACAGGCTGGTGAATGAATTGGGCACCAGCCGGAGCTCTGACCACAAAATGAGTCCCCTGCCTGAACTCTCGATCATCGTGGTCAACTGGAACTCGTCGGAGTATCTACGGGCGTGCCTGGGCAGCATTTTCTCGGCCGAATCCGGGGTCAACTTTGAAGTCCTGGTAATTGATAACGGCTCTTACGACGGCAGTGGAGAGATGTTGCGGCAGCACTTTCCCCAGGTGCGCTTCCTGCAATCGCCAGAAAATCTCGGCTTTGCCGCCGCCAACAATCTTGCCTTTGCTTTTTCTGCGGGACGAAACCTGCTTTTTCTCAACCCCGACACCGAAGTGGTGGGCCCGGCATTGCGGCGCATGCTGGACGCGCTGAACTGCGCGCCAGACGCAGGCATCGCCGGCCCCAGGCTTGTGACTCCAGACCTCTTCCCGCAGCCGAACTGCATGCGCTGCGTGCCCACGATTTTGAATCAACTGCTGGATTCGTCGTTCAGCCGCGACATTTTCCCAATCTGGTGGGGCTTCGATGTGGTGAGGCGCGAGTCGGATGAACCGGCTGCCGCCCAGGTGGTGCCGGGCACATGCCTGATGGTGCGGCGCGACGTGTTTCTAAAAAGCGGACGCTTCAACCCCGCCTACTTCATGTATGCGGAGGACGTTGACCTGTGCTGCCAGGCGCGGAAGCTGGGATGGAAAAGCTATTACGTGCACAACGCGCTGGTGATCCACCACGGCGCGCGCAGTTCAGGACGGCAGAGTGATGACGCGTTTTCCGCCGTGCTGATGCGTGAGTCGGTGTGGAATTTCCTGCGGACCAGCCGCGGGCGCGGCTATGCAGCCCTGTATGGCGGGACCACAGCCCTGGCCGCGGCTTGCCGGCTGCTGGTGTGTGGCGGGCTGTGGCTGACGGCCGCCCACGAACGACGTCTGCCATGGCGGACGGCCGCCCGGAAATGGACGAGAGTGCTGCGCTGGAGCCTGGGCCTGGAAGAATGGACGCGAACTCTGGGCGGCTCACAACCGCGGGTGGACCTGCCCTTGAAGATCCACTCTATGAAGGCAACCGAGGAAAAGCTCCGGGCCTGACGAGCCCACACATTCACCGGCAGCCGCCAAACTTCATGAATCCGATCTCTACTCTCGCGGGCACACGGCATGCTCCTCCACCGTTCCTGTTCCGCTGTTTCAAAGCTCTGAAGCGCCACCGCGTCCGCGGCGCACATCGCATGCTGCTGGTATGGCAGCGCATGCAGGGCGACTGCCTGGTGCTTTATCCTCTTTCACCCACGGTCAACGTTGCCGTCCCCATCAACCGCATGGAGAATGCCTGGGAACTGCAGGACATTCTGGCTTACGAGCGGGACCTGATTCGAACCTGCTGCGCCGCTTTAGCTCCTTTCAGCGACGTCACTCTGTTCGACTGCGGCGCCGATATCGGCTTGTTCACCGCGCTTCTGTGTTCGCGGTGCGACCGGATCGGACGCGTGCTGGCTTTCGAACCGAACAGCAGGGTGGAGCAGGTGCTGCGTCACAACCTGGCCCGATTCCCCCGTCCTGAGGTGCATATGGCGGCGGTCAGCAATTTCACCGGGCACGGCAAATTGCTGGCTCCCGCCTATGACCTCGGTGATCATGCCCGTTTTCTGGTGCCGGCCGAGCAAGGCGTTCCCGTCATCACTCTGGACAGCCTGGGTTTGTTTGGCGGAAATGTGTTGCTCAAAATGGATGTAGAGGGCGAAGAGTTGCGTGTGCTGCAGGGCGCGCGCAAAACCATCTGCCGCGCCGCGCACTGCGTTCTCACGCTGGAAGCGCATCCCCAGGTCTGCCGGCGGACGGGCATCGCTCCCAGCACCTGCCTGGTTTACCTGAACTCGCTGCGGCGCTTCCGCTTCACCATTGCCGAAACCGGCAAGCAGGTGGGCCCGGACGATGAAATCCTGGATCCGGCACGCGTTTTCAACCTGGTGGCTGTTTCGGAGTGAGGTGATTGTGATTCGAGTAGTTCTAGCTGCATGTCTGATGCTGGCGTGGGCCGCGATGTGCCCGGCCAAGGATATCTACATTGCCCAAAACGCGGCGGGGCGGGGCGACGGCGCGGATTGCGCCAACGGTTTCGCCTACAGCTTCTTTAACGACGCTGCCAACTGGGGCAGCGGCGCCGCCCAGATCGGCCCTGGCACCACTGTGCATTTATGCGGGCCCATCACCACGTTCAATGGCTCCGGTTATGACTATCTGACGTTCCGCGGCAGCGGAGCCAGCGGCCAGCCCATTACGCTGAAATGGGAACCCAACGCCAAGCTGAGCCTGCCCACCTGCGGCAGCGGATCCTGCATATTGTTCAGCGGCAGGAGTTACCTGGTGTTGGACGGCGGCAGCAACGGCGTGGTGGAGGAAACCGATAACGGCAGCGCTCTCGGCCACCAGGACCGGCATACTGCGCTCTACGGGCGGCCTTGCAATCACTGCGAGTTCAAGAACCTGGCCTTGCGCAACATCTACGTGCACTCGCTCGCCTCGGACGATATCGGGGCCGACGGCCTGACGGCTTCCGGCCCCGGTGTCTCCATGCACGACATGAGTTGCAGCCATGCCAGCGGCTGCTTCACCATTTCAGTGAGCGGCGCGGATGACAGCGTGGAGATGTACAACCTGGAGTCTGACAACACCAACCACTGCATGACGGTTGCCGCGAATGGGGCGGGTTACGCACTGCTCTCAGCCCGCATTCACGACAACAGCTGCCGCGATTTCGCCAACTGGGACACCACCAGCAACGCGTTCCATCACGATGGCATTCACCTTTACGCCCTGGGCGGCGCCAGCTTCCACGATGTCCAGGTTTACGACAATTTTTTCGGCGGCGATCCAGGGGTGAACGCCACCTCATTCATCTACGCCACGGGAGCTCTCAGCAATTCGTTTTTCTTTAATAACGTGATGCTCACGCTGGCGGACAAATACTTCAACAACGGAGTGTTCTGCGCCGGGGGCGAGCAGATCGCCATCTACAACAACCTGATCCTTGGCGGGACCAGCGCTTCGGGGCTGTGCCTGGCCGCCAGCGGCACCGGCATTGCGGTTAGAAATAACCTTGTGGGCAAATGCTCCGGCCTGATTTCGCTGGCCCCCGGGACCACTTTTGTGGACCGCGGCCTGGACCACAACGTGTACGGTCCGGGACAGAACTGGAAGAGCGGGAGCACGTTTTATTACACCTTCGAGCAGTGGAAAGCGGCCTCCGGCGAAGGCTCGCATTCGCTGACCACGCCCGACTTGAAGGTGGATTCCTATGGGCGCCCGCAGCCTGGTTCGCCGGCGATCAATGCGGGAGCCAATCTCTCCTACCATGCCATTGTTCCCTTAAACGCAGACAAGCTGGGAGACCCGCGCTCCGCCTGCAGCGCATGGGACGCAGGCGCCTACAATCACTTTCCCGGCTCGCTTGCCGCGGCCGATTCACGGCTCCTGGCGACAGAGCCTTAGGCAGGCTGCGATTGAGTTTCGATGGCGTCCGCCGCGCGACAACTGACCAGCGCTTCCGCTTACCGGATACTGAATATCTTTGTAACCACGGCGGTCTCCCTGCTGATGATGCCGTTTGTGGTGCACACCCTGGGAGACCGGATGTATGGGTTGTGGGCGCTGGTGGCGACGCTGCTGGGCTACTACGGTCTGCTCGATTTCGGACTGACTCCGGCGGTATGCCAGCACGTCGCGGTGGCCCTAGGGCGAGGCGATCGCGAGGCCTGCAACGGCGTGGTGTCGGCCAGCCTGAGATTTTTTCTGGCGGTTGGGGTTCTGGTCCTGCTCCTGAGTGGGGTGGCAGCGGCTTGCGCGCCTCGGTTCGCCCGGAGCGCAGGCGATGCCGTCCTGTTTGCGCAAATCCTGCTGATTCTCGGCCTGAGCACCGCGCTCAGCTTTCCCTCGAGGGTGTTCACCGGGTTTCTAATCGCCAACCTGCGCTATGACCTGATGGTCGGCGCCGAACTGGTCGCCCTCGCCGTGCGCACCAGCCTGATTCTCTCCGTTCTTCTCCTGGGACATGGGCTGGTGGCTATGGCGTGGGCGACTTTGGCCGGCGGTGTAACGGCCATGCTGCTGCAGGCGTGGGCTACCCTTCGGAAATACCCCTGGCTGCGCCTGCGGCTGAACGCGGCCGGCGCCGGGCTGACCCGCAGCCTGGCGTCGTACAGCATTTTCTCGTTTGCCGGCCAGGTTTCCGACCGCCTGCGATTTCAGGCCGATCCGGTGGTGATATCCATGTTCGTGGGGCTGGCCGCAGTCACGCACTACCGCATCGCCAGCACCCTGGCGCTGCAATACATTGTGCTCACGGTTGCGGTTACCGGCGTGTTCGCGCCGCTGTTCAGCCGCCTCTATGGCGCACGCGACCTTGATAAATTGCGCGCTACGTTTTTTCTTGCCACCAAAGTCTCGATTTGTGTCGCCACTTTCCTGGGCTTCGGCCTCATCGCCTGGGGCAAGCCGTTTATCCTGCGCTGGATGGGACCGGGATATGTTGATGCCTATGCGCCCCTGGCCTTTCTGACCATCGCCATTACGTTTGACTTGTGGCAAGCGCCGTCAGTTGACCTGCTCTACGCCATCGCCAGGCACCGCGCTTACGCCTGCCTCAACTTCGTGGAAGGTGTTCTGAACGTGGGACTAAGCCTGTGGCTGGTGCGGCGGTACGGCATGGTGGGAGTAGCGCTGGGCACGCTGGGAGCGATGGCGGTGATGCGCCTGGCAGTGCAGCCGCTCTGGACCTGCCGGCTGAGCGCGTTCTCCTACCGTGCTTACATGAAAACGGCGGGCTCCGCTTTGGGAGGAACCTTTCTGGCAGCAGGCACGGTGTGGGTGGTTTGCGGCTGGGCAATCGGGCCCGGCTACTGGCGGCTGACGGGTTCGGCCGGCGCTGCTCTGTGCATGTATGCACTGGCGGCGATGTTTCTGGTCTTCAACAGCGCCGAGCGCCGGAGGGTGTGGGCCGCACTTGTTCCGGCATGGCGCATCTTCCACCCTCAGGCACTGCCCGCAATGACAAGCGCTACCCGCCAGGCGCATTAACAGGCAAGTCCGCATGAAAATCTGCTTCGTTTCGCATTCTTCCCGGCTGGGCGGGGCGGAAATGGTCCTGCTGGAAACTATAGAGGTCCTGCAGGAAAGCGGGGTAGGCTGCTACGCGGTGCTGCCCTCGCGCGGACCACTGCTGGGGGAACTGGAAAAGCTGCATGTGCCGACAATGGTTAGGTCGTATCCCTTGTGGGTGTCGCCAGAACGCCCTTATTTACCGCTCCGGATCAAGACGCTGCTCAGCATGGCAGCGAAGTCCGCATTAATCGCCTGGCGAGCGTGGCGATGGGACTGCGACATTATCTACAGCAATACAGCGACGGTTTGCGTGGGCGCGTTCGCCGCTGTTCTGCTGGGGCGCCCACACGTCTGGCATGTGCACGAGTCGGTCCACAAAACGGGGTTCAACTTTATCTTTGGCAGCAAATGGTCACATAGCGTAATGAACCGGCTTTCCGCCCTGGTCATAGCGCCCTCGCAGACGGTGGCCGGCGAAATCAACAGCTGGTTGCAGGGTGCGCCGGCGCAAGTGGTTTACTGTTCCCTGCATCGCGCCCTCCGGAATGACGGTTGCGTGGCCGGGCGCAATGGCCGGTATCGCTGCGTCATCACCGGCGCCATCACCGAAAACAAACGCCAGGAGGACGCGGTGCTGGCCCTGCTGGAACTTCGCCAGCGGCAGGTTGATGTGGAGTTGGTGGTTATCGGCGAAGGCGATGGAGATTACGGCGCACGCCTGCAGCATCTGGTAAGCCAGAACCAACTGCAGGATCGGGTCCGCTTCCTGGGCTGGCTGGACAATCCCATGCCGCAACTGCGAGCTGCCGATGTCGCCCTGGTGTGCTCCGGCGCGGAAGGATTCGGGAGAACAACAGCGGAAGCAATGTTGGCGGGCAGGCCGGTGGTTGGGGCCAACAACACCGCCACCGCAGAACTGATCCGCGATGGCAGCAATGGCCTGCTCTATCGCACGGCTGATCCGCATGACCTGGCCTGCAAGATTAATCACTTGTATTGCCATCCGGAGATAGCTTCGGGACTTGGGCGGAACGGCCAAAGCTGGGCGAAGCGCGCATTTAGCCGCGACCGCTACCGCGATGAAATGCTCCCCAGGCTGAACGACCTACTCCCCGCCGCCTGGCGGGTTGCTTTATGAGCCAGCTTTCTATCGCGGTGGCCATGTGCACCTGCAACGGTTCGCGTTACCTGCGCGAGCAGTTGCAGAGCATTGCCCGGCAGACAACCGCGGCCGATGAACTGGTGGTCTGCGACGATGCTTCCACCGACCAGACTGCAGATATGATCGAAAAGTTTGCCGCGGACGCGCCGATGCGCGTGCGCCTGGTGCGCAATCCCGTTGCCCTGGGCTGCACCAGGAATTTCGAACAGGCAATCCGGTTGTGCAGCGGGCAGATCCTTGTTCTGGCGGACCAGGATGATATCTGGAAACCCAACAAACTCTTCGCCATTGCTCGCGCCTTCGCCGACCAGCCGGGCGCTGAATACGTTTTTTCCGATGCCGACATTGTGGACGAAGGCGGCGCCGGGCTGGAGTTCAGCCTGTGGGAGACGGTGGGTTTTGAGCCTCGGCACTTCGTCCCTTCAAGCCAGGTGGCGATGCTGCTCAAGCGCAACCTGGTGACGGGCGCGGCCATGGCCTTCCGGGCCTGCCTCCGCGGCATAGCGCTTCCCATTCCGCCCGCCTGGAGCCACGACTACTGGCTCGCCCTGCTCGGGTCAATTCTCAGTTTCGGCGTTCCCATTCCGCAACGACTGTTTCTTTATCGGCGACACCTCGCGCAGCAGCTGGGGTGCGGCAAAGATACGCTTCTGCAAAGGATACGAATATCCATGGCTTCTGCGCCTGATTACCACGCCAAAGCCGCACGCATAGCCGAATTGCGGGAACGGGTGGCGGCCTGGGCGCGCACTGCGAACTGCCCACTCGACCACCTGCGGCTGGTGGCGGAAAAAGAGCTGCACTTATCGCGGCGGGCGCTGATCCGGTCGGCCCGGGGGAGCGCCCGCATCGCACCGCTCCTGCGCGAAGCGGCCAGCGGGCGCTATCAGCGATTCTCCTTCTCCTGGGGCAGCATGATTCGCGATCTGACGGCTTCGCCATCCTGCCGCTTGGTTTCCTAAATCCATCGTTTGCGGCGTGAGTTTCACCGGCGACTACTCTGGACCACTGTAGAAAGCTAATGAGAATTGGGCTGATCTTGCTGCTGACCTTGGCTGCTTTTGGCCAGGAAGCGCCGAAGGCGCTGGATCGTGCCTTCCTGATCGTCCACGGTATTGACCTAGCCAGCGTCGCTTACGACGGGGAACTGACCCGGAATCTTCACCGGCCGGGGAGAATTTGCAGCGAGGCCAATTCTTTCTACGCGACCCCCAGCGGCGATTTCAAAGCTGGAAAATTTTACGCCTACAACCTAGGAGAGGTGGCAGCCTTTTCCTTGGGCGACTATCTGGCACGCCGCAGGTGGCCGAGAAGAAAATTGCTGAAGCTTCTAACCCTGATTGCTCCCAGCCGTGATGCGGTAACGCATTTCCGCCTCGGGAGCACATGGTGGGGTTGTCGGTAATGCGCATTACATCAATTCCCATGATCTTCCTGCTCACCTCTCAGGCTAGCAGGATACCTTCCCCGGTTCCCTACGTTCATCCGGTTGTGCTGTGCGCTGTACTGGCGGCAGGCGCCTTGATTCTGTTTCTTCCTCGCAAGCACATTATCGTGCCCCTGCTGGGGGCCGCCCTGCTTATCCCGTTCGATCAGGTCATACTCGTCGGTCCGTTCCATTGGACAATGCTGCGCGTCATCATTCTGCTCGGCTGGCTACGGGTGTTGGCCCGGACGCTTGCACCACGGCAACCGCTCCTAAGCGGCGGCCTCAACGCCATGGACAAAGCACTGATGCTATGGGCGGCGGTGGCTGCGTTCAACATTGTTTTGCTCTGGCAGTCTTCGGCCGCCTTCATCAACCAACTGGGCGCGCTCTACAACGTGTTTGGCATTTATTTCCTCCTCCGCATTCTGATCCGCGACAACCAGGATGCCGGGCTGGCGACGCGGACTCTTACCTGGCTTGCCGTGGGTGTGGCTGCCATGATGCTGTTGGAACTGGCCAGCGGCGAAAGGATGTATGCCGCGCTCGGTGGCAGCCGGCCCCATGGAGGCGAAACGCTTTGGGAACGATTGGGGGCATTGCGGGCTGTGGCGGGATTCGGCAACCCGGTATCGGCGGGAGTGTTTGGCGCCACCCTGATGCCGCTCAGCCTTGCGCTGTGGTGGAAAGGGAACAGACGGACGGCAGCCGCGGGTTTGTGCGCGGCCAGCGTGATTGTGGCCGCGTCGGTTTCCAGCACCCCAGTACTGGCCTATCTGGCTGCGATGCTCGGTCTGCTCTTGTGGCCGCTGCGACGGCATTTGCGCCTGCTGCGCTGGAGTGCGGCGATTTCCCTGATTGGCCTTCAATTGCTAATGAACGCGCCCGTGTGGGCGCTGATTCAACGCGCGGGCGTGGTGGGCGGGTCCTCCGGCTACCACCGCTACATCCTGGTAGACCGGTTTTTTCAGCATTTTTGGGACTGGTGGCTGCTGGGAACCCGCCACGCCGGCGAGTGGGGCTATCTCTCCAACGATATTGCCAACCAGTACGTCGGAATTGGGGAGAGCGCCGGGCTTTTGCCTCTGCTTTTGTTCATTGCGGCGATCGTATACGCCTTCAAGTATCTGGGCAGAGCACGGCAGGCGGCGCAGAACAACCATGACCGGCGCTTCCTCTGGGCGGTGGGTTGCGCGTTGTTCGCCCACGTGGTGGCATTTTTCGGTCTCTCCTATTTTGACCAGTTAATTGTCTCCTGGTACGCGCTGCTGGCCATCATTTCAGCGGTTGCCGTCCCTCTGGCCCATGGGCAGGAGCAGCCTTCCAGACAGGAATTGCACCCGGCGGAAACCACGTGGATAGAGGGTTTTGCCCCATGCCGGAGTAACGAATGAAGATCGCTCTTCTCTGCGATCGCTACCCGCCCCGGCCGCACACGGGCATTGGAGCTTTTGTTCAAATACTCGCCCGCGGACTGCACCAGCGCGGCCACGTCATCACGGTAGTGGAGATTGGTGACGGCTACGGTGAAGCCTCTGACCACGGCGTTCCAGTTTTTACCCTGCCGCGAGCTCGTCTGCGCTGGGCGGGCAACCTGATCACGCGCCTGCGGCTGCGGAAGTGGCTGGCCGCCAGGGCACGATCCGGCGGGATTGAAATAATCGAGACACCCGACTATCCGGGCTTCCTGCCGTTGGGCGTGGGCGGGTGCACCACGGTGGTACGCCTGCACCAGAGCTCTACGGTTTCACATCTGCTGGCCGGCCTGACGATGTCGCCGGGAATCTATTTTTATGAAAAGCGAACCTTGTCGGCAAACCGCAACTGGATTGGCGTTTCCTCCCATATTCTTGGCCTGACGCAAAGAGCGTTTGGGCTTTCACCGAGGAGATACGCGGTCATTCACAATGGAATCGGGCCGCTACCGGCAAGCGCCGCGGTGCCAAACCTGCCGCCGCGGTTCGTGCTTTATGCCGGGCAGGTGTCCCGGAGAAAGGGCTCGCTGGTGTTGGCTGAGGCGGCGCGGACATTCCTGCCGCGCCATCCCGGTGTACACCTGGTTTATGCGGGAGGCTGCCTGCCCGAGCCCGGAGTTTCGCCTATTGATCAGCAGATTCTTGAGACGGTGGGAGACGATTTGGCGCAGCGGGTCCACTTTCTGGGTCAGCTGACCCGCGAGCAGACTCTGGCCTGCATGCGGCGCGCCGCAGCTTTTGTTTTTCCCGCACTTATTGACTGCTTCCCGCTCGTAGTGCTGGAAGCCATGAGCGCAGGCGTTCCCGTGGTCTTCACCAGCAACCCTCCAGGCCCGGAGATGATTGAAGACGGAGTGAGCGGGCTGCTGGCCGATCCGTCTCGTGGGCGCGATTTCGGAAATAAGACCTGCCGTCTTCTCGCCGAGCCGGAGTTTGCGGCACGCCTGGGCGCGCAGGGTCGCAAGCGGGTGGCCGAGCGCTTCTCACTCGAACAATGCCTGGATGCCACAGAACGGTTTTACGCGGAATGTCTGCAAGGTGCGGTACAGCGGAAGTCCGCTTATTGTTCGCCACCACGACTACTTTCAGTTCCAGTTTCCCGCAGCCGCTAAGTTGCACGGAAGCTATGTCGTCAGCACCATCCATCTATGTGGTCATTACCCCGGCCCGGGACGAAGAGACCCGACTGCCGCTGGCGATTGAGAGCATGCTGGCACAGACACTTCGTCCGGCCGAATGGGCCATCGTGAACGATGGCTCGAGCGATGGCACGGCGGCGATCATCCAGGAATACTCCCGGCGACACCCCTGGATTCGCGGCGTCGAGCGCCCGGATCGAGGACGCCGCCTGTCCGGTGCGGGCGTGGTGGAAGCCTTTTATGAGGGCTATCACTCGCTGCAATGCAGGAATTGGGAGTTCCTGGTCAAGCTGGACGCCGACCTGAGCTTCGCACCCAACTTTTTCCAGCAGGCACTGGAGCACTTCCAGATCCAGCCGCGACTCGGCATCGGGGGCGCCTGCCTGCACCTGATGACGAATGGAGCGCCGCAGCCCGAAAAGGGTCCTCGGTTCCATGTGCGCGGCGCCACCAAGATTTACCGGCGCCGCTGCTGGGAGGCGATGGGCGGCATCATGGCGGCGCCCGGCTGGGATACGGTGGATGAAGTCAGGGCCAGCATGTTGGGGTGGAGCAGCGAAAGCTTTCCGGACCTGGTGGCCCGGCATCATCGTCCCACCGGCGGCGCCGGCCTCTGGCGCGACATGATTAAGCGTGGCCAGGGTTGCTACGTAACCGGCTACCATCCGCTTTTTGTGGCCGCCCGATGTCTGCGCCGCCTGGGTTCCAAGCCCTACCTGGCGGGTTCGCTGGGGATAGGCGCCGGATTCATCTCCGGCTACCTGGGCCAGGTTGGCGTGCAACGCGATCCCGCGCTGGTGCGCTATGTTCACCAGCAGCAATGGAGGCGGCTGTGGGGCAAAAGCACGATTTGGCAGTGAAAACATATGTTTCGCGATAACAGACCGGTTCGCGTTCTCTATAGTTTTCCTCACAAACTGGGAGCAGGCAGAATCTGTTACACGGCGTGGCAGCAGGTAAACGGGTTGGCGGCTGCGGGTGCCGACGTGCTCGTGTTTCCCGGCGTGCTGCACCGGCCCTTGCCGGCAAATGTCGTTGTGCAACCCACCCTGGCTCGCGGGCGGTGGCGCATTCCCTACAAATTACTGGGTACAATGCGAGCCTGCGCCCTGCACGATTGGATTGTTGCCCGCCGGCTGGAAACCATCGCCGGCCAGGTTGATGTTGTCCATACCTGGCCGCTCAGCGCGCTTCGCACCCTGCGCACGGCGGCTCGGCTGGGCATTCCCACCGTTCTGGAGCGCCCCAACGCGCACACCCGCTTTGCCTACCGAGTGGTTCAGGAGGAATGCGCCCGGCTGGACGTGGAGTTGCCGCCCGATCACGAACACGCCTGGAAACCCGCGGTGCTGGCCCGGGAAGAAGAGGAGTACCGGCAGGCGCAGCGGCTGCTATGTCCATCCGATTTCGTAATGCAGACATTTTTGCGGCATGGTTTTCGGCGCGAATGCCTGCTGCACCACGAATACGGCTACGACGAAACCAGGTTCTATCCTCCTGCTCCGCCGCGGGCGACTGGGCGCGGGCTCACCGTCTTATTCGCCGGGGTGTGCGCGGTGCGAAAAGGGCTGCATTACGCCCTGGAAGCCTGGCTTCGTTCTCCCGCGCACCGCGAAGGCGCGTTTCTGATTGCCGGCGACTTTCTACCGGCCTACGCCCGCAAGCTCGCTTACCAGCTTTCGGAGCGCAGCGTGCGCGTGCTTGGCGACCGAAACGATTTGCCGGAGCTGATGCGGCAAAGCGATGTGCTGGTGCTGCCCAGCATCGAGGAGGGCTTCGGCCTGGTATGCGCCGAGGCTATGGGATGCGGATGCGTGCCGCTGGTCTCGGATGCCTGCACCGAAATCTGCGTTCACATGCAAAACGCTCTGGTGCATCACGTCGGCGACGTGGAGGTCCTTACCCGGCAGTTGACCTTGTTGCATGAGGACCGCGGCCTGCTGCAGCGTCTGCGCGACGGCTGCCTGCGCGCCGCCCCCCACCATACCTGGAACGCGGCCGGACGAAAGCTGCTCCAGGCATACCAACAGGCCATAGAGGCGAAAGCCGGCGAGAGCGTGGCTACTGAGGCACTGCAGTTTTGCGCCTGATTTCAGGTTCCTGGTTTTGCTCCTTCACCTCTTAGCGGCAAACAAATTCATCTGAGGGCCACCGCCATGCACCCGCTCCGGGTCGTGTTCCTGATTGAGAACGTCTCTATCCAGCGCGACCGGCGCGTGCGGCAGGAGGCTGCGGCTTTGGCTGGTGTGGGATGCGAAGTCAGCGTGATCTGCCCGCGGCTGAAAACGGAAGCGCAACTTCCCGACTTCGCAGAGGGGGCGCGCGTCTACTCCTACCTTCAGCCCTGGCAAGGAGCCGGCCTGCTCACCTATGCACTGGAGTACAGCTGGAGCCTGCTAGCGAGCTCGTTCCTTGTCCTGGTCATCTGCCTGCGGAACGGCTTAGACGTTCTGCACGCCGCCAATCCACCTGACCTGTTTTTCCTGCTGGCAATTCCACTCCGATGGCTAGGCAAGAGGTTCGTCTATGACCAGCACGATTTAAGCCCCGACATTTTCGCGGCGAAATTTGGGAGCCGCGTTCGCCTGCTACACCGGCTTTTATTGTTCCTGGAGCGCTGTTCGTACGGTTTGGCGGACCTGGTAATTGTGACCAACCAGTCGTTTCGCCGCCTGGCCAGCACTCGCGGACGCTGTGCGCCTGCCAAAATTGTGGTGGTGCGCAACGGCCCCGACCTCCGGGGTTTTGAGCGTGGTCCGGCAAAAGCCAAACTGAAGCGCGGGGCGGCATTTCTGGCGGTGTACGCCGGCATCATGGGGACCAAGGCTGGGGTTGACCGGGTGATTCGCGCCGCCCACCACATTGTGCACGAACGCAGCCGGAAAGACGTGCATTTCGCCCTGCTCGGCGACGGCGATTGTCGTTTGGCAATGCAAGGGCTGGCCCGCTCGCTGCGAGTGGAACCATACGTCTCCTTTCCCGGATTTCTAGCCGACCAGGAGTTGCTGGCGTGGCTTTCGACCGCCGATGTATGTCTCGCACCCGACCCGCCCATCGCGGTAAACCAACTCTGCACTTCCGTCAAGCTGATGGAATATATGAGCTGCGGCAAGCCCACGGTGTGTTTTGACCTGGCCGAAGCACACTGCTCAGCGGGAGAGGCCGCGATTTACGTTAAAGAAGATGATCCCGCCCAGTTCGGTGACGCCATCCTGGAGCTGCTCGAAGATCCTGCCCGGCGCCGGCGCATGGGCGAGGCTGGGTTGCAAAGGGTGCAACAGGAATTGAAGTGGGACACCTCGCGACGGCTGCTGTTGGAAGCTTACCGGCGGCTCACGGGCGCGGCTTTGCCGGAAATCGGCATAGAAGAACAAGGCAAGGCAGCATAGTTAACGGCAGGGCGGCTGTCCGCTGGCGCGAAACTGGAACACCTGTATGCGATGGTTCTTGGAATCCGCTACATAGATGCGATCGCGCTCATCCGCCCAAACTCCTAAAGGCCGGCTGAACTCGCCTATCTTGCTGCCCGGCCGCCCAAAAACATTCAGCAATTTACCCTCCTGGTTGTAAACCCGCACCATCCCCTGAACTTGGTCGCTGAGGTATAGGTCGCCTTCCCTGTCCACGGCCAAACCGGCGTGGTCGGGCGGGGAGGCGTTGTCATTGGGGGTATTGAATTGGCGGAGCACGTGCCCCTGCAGATCCAGTACTTGAACGCGGGAAGAGAATGAATCGAGCACGAACAGCAGACCGCGAACCAGAACAACACTGGTGGGCTTGTTGAACTCCCGCTGGGCTTCGCCGCGGGCGTTGCCGCCAAAATTCCCCAAAACCTGGCCGCGCAAATCGAGCACGGAAACTGCATTGCGGGCGGTGTCGGCCACGTAGATCCGCCCGGCACGGCCGTCAACCGCCACCCCCGCCGGCCGCTCAAAGTAAGCTTCTCCCTTGATTTTGCCGAGGTAATGACGAAAGCGGCCAAGGTGGTCGTACACCAGAATCATGCCGCGTTCCGAATCGGCGACATAAATGGTTCCCTGGCTATCCGCCGCCACACCAACCGGATTTTGCAGTCGCCTGTCTTTCCCGCCCTGAATGCGAAATGAAGTCTTGCCCTTGACGTCGAGCACGTGCACGGCATGAGCAGGCGGATCCGCCACGATCAAACGTCCGCTTGAGTCTGTGGCCACGCCCTGGGGCTCGTCCATAACCGCCCGATGCTCCTCCAGGAAACTGGTCAGGGCCTCCACCGCGTCAGCCAGCACGGGACGTCCATTGACCGTTTCCACGGGATGGGCGCCGGGCTCGTAATCCTCCACTACGCGCTGTTTAGGTGGAACGCCATCTTCGGAGGCGGGAGCGGAGACCGCAGAGGGCTGATCTTCAGGCTGGCCGGCGATAGTATCCACAAACTCGCCCAGCCGCAGTCTGGAGCGGCCCTTGAAGCCTCCGTCGGCGACAAACGCTCCCACATAACTAAGAGAGCAGTTCTTCCCCAGAGGCACGCGGGAGGAGGCCGCGCGCTTTCCTGTGTCGCTGCTAGCCTTACCCTGTTGCGCGAGAGCCGGAACGGCAAAGCAGACCAGCAGAACCGCAGTTACTAACCGGAAGCGAATAGTCCACAGCATAACGGCTCACCGGACGAAGCGGCAGGTTCCCCCACTAGCGGCGATTATAGGGGGCCAGGAGCCCGGCGGCCTGTGATTCAGGTCACAGCTTTTCTTCAGCAGCGGGTGTTTGCTGGCGTGGGAAAGTCCCATGCGCGCCCATACCATCATCGAGCCGTTTCGCATCAAAAGCGTGGAACCAATCCACTGGACCACCCGGCCGCAGCGGGAAGCCCTTCTGCGGGCCGCCTGTTACAACCTGTTTCAGCTCC
>DATGGJ010000559.1:0-4496 GCA_035308585.1 Terriglobales bacterium | reverse complement strand
CCAGCCCGGAGTTGAAATATACCTGCAACAGAATGGGGACGGCGATCAGCAGCACGTGGAAGTAGCGGCCGGTGATGTTGTCGGCCTGAAAAGCGAAGATGCACACCAGCGTGAGCAGCAAGGCAACGATGGTCACCGGGGCAAAGCGGGGCAGCAGCGTGTTTTCAAACCACTCCCGGCCGTGGTGGCGGATGAACCAGTAGCGCAGCGCCGAACCTGCGGCCAACGGAATGACAATGAAGGCGACCACGGAATAGAGCAACACGCTGAAGGGGACATGCAGCGACGACGCCCCGCTTACCAGGAAGCGCACGATGGGTGCGAACAGGAACAGCATGATCAGGTCATTCAGCGAGACCTGCACCAGGGTGTAGGCGGGATCGCCGTCGGTGAGATGACTCCACACGAACACCATCGCGGTGCAGGGTGCCGCCGCCAGGATGATGGCGCCGGCGATGTACTGGTCCGCCTGAGCCGGCGTTATCCAGGCGCTGAACACGTGGCGGAAGAACAGCCAGGCGATCACCGCCATAGAGAAAGGCTTGACCAGCCAGTTGACGAACAGCGTGACCAGCAGCCCGCGCGGCCGGTTTCCCACATGACGAATGGAGGCGAAGTCCACCTTCATCATCATGGGAATAATCATCAGCCAGATGAGCACGGCGATGGGAACGTTGACCTGGCTGCCCCGGCCGAACTCCATGGAGCGCAGCAGGCTCACCGAGGCCGGCATCCATTTGCCCACCGCCAGGCCGGCCAGCATGCACAGCCCCACCCAGAGCGTCAGGTAACGTTCGAAAATATTGAGCCGCTTGGCGGCGGAAATGGCTGGTGCTGGACTCGCGAGGGTGTTCATAGCCGCGGCCCTTCTTCGGGGGTGGTCGCCGCTGAAACGGGAACGGGCGCGGGCAGGGGAGCGGCTTGCAACTGCACGAAGGCTTGGCGACGGCAACAGGCCCGCACCAGTTGAGCCTGGTCCTTGCGCATTTCCGCGTCCTGCCCGAGCCAGGCCAGCGTGTATTGGAGAATGCGCGCGGCTCGCGGATCGGACGGAACCAGAAGACGGTAGTGCATCCACTTGCCCTGACGGCGCGCGCCTACGATTCCCGCCCGCCGTAGATACGCCAGGTGGCGCGAAATCTTGGGCTGGCTCAGCTTCAGCACGGCCACGAAGTAGCAGACACAGACTTCCTTCTCGCCCACCAGGTTGAGCAGGCGCAAGCGCGTGCGGTCGGCCAGAGCGCGAAAGAACTGGGGCTGCGGAATCGGAGTTGAGGTCCCTTTCATCCACTCCAGCTTAACACACAGATATGCATAAGCATATGTATTGCCGGCTACGAAGCCTGTGATGCACGTCACCTTTGGGTGCGGGGCCCGGCCCGCGCAGGACGGGCAGATGCTCTCATTGCCCTGCGGACAGCATGGGCCGTCGAATGATTGACGAATGCATAGGTCCTTCGGAGGCACTCCTTCGCGAGGCTCGGTCGTGCTCCCTCAGGACGACAAATCAGTTTGGGGACGTGTGCGGCGCGGCTGAAGCCGCGCCCTTTCAAAACACGTCTGCGCTCTACTTTGCCCTGCGGCTCACGCGGACGTCGGCGCTCTCCACTTCCCGCAGGGTGCAGCAGGCGCCGGGCGGGATGGGCGCGCCATGGGGGCAGGCGCGGGGGTGGCCCAGGAAGGCGCAAATGCGGTCCGTGGCCTCGGGGGAGAGGATGTGCTCGAACTTGCAGGCCTGCTCTTCCACTTCCGCCGGGTCGTCCATGCCCAGGCTCTCGGTGAACAGGCGCTCGGCCAGGCGATGGCGGCGGATAACGTCGGCGGCGCGCTGGCGCCCCGTGGGCGTGAACTCGATCATCAGGTCGCCGTCGGCGACTCGCTGGGAAATGTGGCCCAGCGCGTCATGGCAGGGATTGATGACCGCCTTGTGGGCGTGCGGCTGCGAGGGGTGCGGGCGCGTGGTCACCAGGCCCAGTTCCACCATTTTCTCCACCGCGATGCTCACGGGCACGCCGCCGTGCACGTCCATGCTGCCCAGTTCGGCGGGCTCGCCGTGTTCTTCGATCACCCAAATCTCTTCCAGGACTTCATCGAACTGCTCCTGGTCGCTCATGGCGAAGACTTCTTCGGTGGCGATCTTGCCGTGATGCAGCTCCACGCGGCGGTCGGCCAGGCGGGCCACCAGCGCGTCGTGGGTCACCATGATGATGGTGCGGGCCTGCTGGTGCAGCTCGCGCAGCAGGCGCAGCACGATTTCTTCGTTCTGCGCGTCCAGGTTGCCGGTGGGCTCGTCAGCCAGCACGATTTTAGGATCGTTAATGAGGGCGCGGGCGATGCATACCCGCTGCTGCTCGCCGCCCGATAAATGCGCCGGCAGGTGATTCGCGCGGTCCTTCAGGCCCACCCGCTCCAGCGCCTCCAGCGCCTCCTGCTCGTCGGTCATGCTGTGGAAGTACTGCGCCAGCATGACGTTCTCGAGGGCGGTAAGGTAGGGAATCAGGTGGAACTGCTGGAAGATGAAGCCAATTTTTTCCGCCCGCACCCGGGTCAGTTCGGCGGCGCTCAACCCGGCCACATTCTGCCCCGCCAGCCAGACATTGCCGCTGCTGGGCCGGTCGAGGCAGCCGATCAGGTTCACCATGGTGGATTTGCCGGAACCGGAGGGGCCCATCACCGCCAGCCACTCGCCGGGCATGACCGTGAGCGACACGTCGTCCAGCGCGCGAATAACGCCGCCGTTCTCCTCGGCCTTGGCCGGGTAGAGCTTGCTGACGTGTTCCAGTCGGATCATGGTTATTCCCCTCGAAGTATGGTGGCCGGCTGCACCCTCCGCAGCAGGGCCATGGGCAAGGCGGCGGAGAGCAAGGCTACCACAACGCTGCCCACGAACACGCTGGGAAGGACGCTGAGACGTGGCGAAATTGATGCCTGGAAGTTGGCGTGGCCGATCCAGGCGGCGGCCCCAATTCCGATGCCATAGCCGAACAGGGCGCCCAGCGCGCCGATAGAGGCGGCTTCGGCCGCGAAAAATCCGCTGATCAGGCGCTCGGAGGCGCCCAGCGCCTTCATGATGGCGAAGTCGCGGCGGCGGTCGAGCACCCAGGCCGTCAGGGTGGCGAGCACGCACAGGGCGGCGGTCAGGATGATCAGCGCCGCCGCCGCCAGCAGGGTGGAGCGGGTTTTGCCCAGCACCCGGCCTTCGGCTTCCATAATCTGGCGCACCGGCCGGACTTCGGCGCCGGGAACGGCTGTGGCCACCTGCTGCAGGATGGTGGTGACTTGCGCCGCCGAACCGTTGGCGGCAATTTCAATGGTCGAGGGCTGCACCCCGGTCCAGGCGGTAAAGTCTTCCAAAGGCAGATAAACCCGGCTGTCTTCGGCGGCGCCGGTGGTAAGGATGCCGGCCGCCATCAGATGAATTGAGCGGCCGTGGAAATTCAAATCGAAGGCCTGGCCCTGTGGGCTGACTACGGCCGCGGCCCGCGAACCCACCAGCGCTTGACCGGCCGCGCTGGGCCACGCGGAAACGCCCCACCAGGAATCGAGGCGTCGCACGCTTTCCATGTCGGTTCCGGCGGCCACGATGGGCGAGCCATCGCTGGCGCTGGCCACCACGTAAGCAAAGGGCACGGCGATTCCTCGCCCAGCCAGAGTTGCCTGCACCCGGGAGAGCGTGTCCGCGGGAAGAGCCTGGCCCTGCCTGGCGACCACCACGATGTTAGCGCCGTACTTGCGGAATTCGGTGCGCAACTTGGCCTGTACCTCTAGGTACAGGTTCAGCATGGCGGTGGCGACGGCGGCGGCCACTACCACGGCCAGCAGCGCAGAGAGCGCACGTCCGCGGCGGACCAGCGAGGCGCGCAACAGCATGCGCAGGAACATCCGGTGTTTGCCGGAGCGGCGGGTGTGGGCAGGTGTGCTCATGCTTCCGCCTTCAGCGCATACACGGGATCGAAACGCACGGCGCGGCGGATGGCCACCGCGCTGCCGGCAAAGGTCACCACGGTAGCGATGCCCAGGATCACAGGGAAGAGCACAGGTTGCACGCTGATTTGCGAATTGAAGATGCTGTGTCCGATTTCCCGCGCCAGCAGGCTGCCTCCGAAAAATCCGACGATGCCGCCCAAGACCGCCAGCAGCGCCGCTTCAGCGAAGAAGACCGAAGCGACGGTGAAGTTGGCCGCGCCCAGCGCCTTCATCAGGCCAATTTCACTGCGGCGCTCGAAAATCGCCGTGGCCATGGCGGCGGAAACGGCCAGCGCCGAAGCCAGCAGAGCGGCCACCGTGATCAACAGCATCAGGCCTTTAATCCGGGTGAGCACCGTGCCTTCCGTGCTGGCCACCTGGCGTATGGGTTCCACCCGCGAGTGGGGAATCGCCTTCTGCAGCACATAGGCTATGGACTGCACGTAAGGCGAGCACGACCACTTTTCCAGCATGGCCGGCGACATGGTCCTGGGGTCGCGCAGGGCGAGGGCGTCTTCCGGCTTGGTCAG
>DATGGJ010000558.1:0-8848 GCA_035308585.1 Terriglobales bacterium | reverse complement strand
CCGAAAAGCCAGGACTTCCGTCCTGGGCTTTACTATTACGTTCCTGCGGGACTGGTGTTCAACGGGCGGACTGCGGTGCTCTCGCAAGCAGCCATGCCGAAAAGCCAGGACTTCCGTCCTGGGCTTTATTATTACGTCCCTGCGGGACTGGTGCTCAACGGGCGGACTGCGGTGGCCGAAAAGCCAGGAGTTCCGTCCTGGGCTTTACTATGGCGTCCCTGCGGGACTGGTGATTGATGGGGACGAATCTCACCGGCTTCCAAGGCAAGCATGTGTCACCACGGTTGGTGACGGCTAACAACTGCGTCCGGTTGGGTCACTCCGCAGAACTCGGAAATGTCTTAACTGGATTAGGATCCTACTCAGAACTCGCGGCCCTATCCAAGAATTATCCATCTTTGATAAGCTTGTTCGCCGCCTGAGCCAGCCGCCTCTGACTGCGGCCAGGCGTTCGGCCAACCATGTTTCCCCGCGCCTTCCACTATCACCGCGCCGGCTCGCTGAAGGAAGCCGCCACCATGCTGGCGCAACTGGGCCCTGAGGCCAGGCTGCTGGCCGGCGGGCAGAGCCTGATTCCGCTCATGAAGTTGCGCTTTGCCAGCCCCCCCCATCTGGTGGATTTGAACTTTGTTCCTGGCGCCTCCTATGTGCAGCGGGATGGCGGCGGGCTGCGCATCGGGGCGCTTACCTGCCATGCCGAGATTGAAGGTTCGCCGGCGGCTGCAGCTGTTCCCATCCTGCACGACTGCGCGGCCGGAATTGCGGATGTGCAGATCCGCAACCGCGGCACCATTGGCGGGTCGGTGGCCGAGGCTGATCCCAGCGGCGACTGGGCACCGGTGCTGCTCACACTGGAGAGCGAAGTTCGCTGCCTCAGCCCCCGGGGCGAGCGCACGGTTCCAATCGCGAAATTTTTTGTGGACGCCTACACCAGCGCGCTCGGCGACGACGAATTAATCAGCGAGATTGCCATCAAAACGCTGCCGAAGGGAAGCGGGGGCGCGTACCTGGCATTCAAGCGCTCAGCGCCGGTTTATGCCAGCGCCAGCGCGGCGGTGCGTGTGACCATGGAAGACGGAGTTTGCCGTGACGCCGCCATTGTGCTGGGCGCCGTGGGCCTGACGCCGGTGCGGGTGGTGGAAGGGGAAGCGGCGTTGCGCAACAACCAGGTCACGGCCAAGACCATAGAAGCGGCGGCCGAGGCGGCGCGGGCGGCGGCCGATCCCCAGCCGGACATGCGCGGCTCCGCCGAGTACAAGCGGCAACTGGTGACGGCGCTGGTCAAACGCGCCCTGGAAGTGGCGCTGAAGCGGGCGCGCGGGGAGAAGGTGGAACTCAGCCACATTTATGCCTGAACTGGAGCAACTGGTCGCGATTCGAGTGAAGGTTAATGGCACGGAGCACAAGCTCCAGGTGGAGCCGCGCCTGCTGCTGGTGGAGTTGCTGCGGGAGAACCTGGACCTCACTGGAACGCACATCGGTTGCGATACCAGCTACTGCGGCGCCTGTACCGTGCTGCTGAACGGCAAGGCGGTAAAGTCCTGCACCGTGCTGGCGGTGCACGCGGATGGTGGGGAAGTGCTCACGGTGGAGGGCCTGGCGAAAAACGGCGAGCTGCATCCCATCCAGAAGGCGTTTGGCGATGCCTACGGCTTGCAGTGCGGCTATTGCACGCCCGGCCTGCTGATTTCCACCTGCCAGTTGCTGCAGCACAATTCCAATCCCAGCGACAAGGACATTCGCAAGGCGATTGCCGGCAACACCTGCCGCTGCACCGGCTACCAGAACATTTTCAAAGCCATCAAGGCCGCGGCCAAAGGAGCATAAACATGGCCATCAAGTTTGGCGGAGAATTCGACGTCCAGCGCAGCCCGGAAGAGGTGTACGACTTCCTGACCAACCCGGAGAAGTTCGGGCCGCTATTGCCGGATTTCAAAGGCATGTCGGTGCAGGATCCGACGCACTTCACGGTGAAGGTGAATGTGGGCGTTTCCTACATCAAGGGCACGGCGGAAGTGAAGATGGCGCTGGCGGAAGCGGAACGTCCGCGGCGCGCCAAGTACACGGGACAGGGCAGCGTGCCCGGCGGGGGAGCCAACATCGTCGCGGGATTTGACGTGGCGGGTGTCAACGGCGGCACCAAGGTAGTTTGGGTGGGCGAGGCGCAGGTGTTTGGCAAGCTTGCTTCCATCGCCGGCGGCCTGCTGGAGCCGCTGGGCAAAAAGAACATACAGAAGCTGATTGACTCTTTGCAGGCGGCGCTGACGGCGACGGGCGCGGTGGCCGCGGGAGCAGTGGCGGCGCCGGCGCAAGCGCCGCCCGATGGCGATGTCACGAAACTGGCTGGATAGCTGACTGACTAACTATGTTGTTGGCTTCAGGCCAGGCAGCCAGAAAGCCAGTCGCACAATCAATCTGGAACGTTGATTCTCTTCACACATGTCTGATGATCACAAGGCCGACGGTCAGAAGCGCTGGGTAGGACAGCGTGTGCCGCGCAAGGAAGAAGGACGGCTGCTGCGCGGCCAGGGCAAGTTCATTGACGACATCAAGCTGCGCGAAATGCTGTATCTCGCATTTGTACGCTCGCCCTACGCTCACGCCCGCATCGCGAACGTGAACACGGCGGCGGCGGAAGCGCTGCCCGGCGTGGCGGCGGTGCTGACCGGGCGCGAGATCGAGTCGCTTACCAGCCCTTTCATCGAGATTGGCCCCGACCAGTGCCAGAAGATTGCCGATTATCCCATGGCCGGCAGCAAGGCCCGCTTCCAGGGCGAGCCGGTGGCGGCGGTGGTGGCCGAGACGCCCCGTCTGGCCGAAGACGCGGCCGAACTGGTGCAGGTGGATTACGAGCCGCTGCCCGCGGTTGTGGATGCGGAGCAGGCGGAGAAGAATGAAAGCATTCTGCACGAGAATGCCGGAACCAACGTGGTCTGGCGCGGCGTTTTCGAGTATGGCGACGTGGAGAAAGCCTTTCGCGAGGCCGCCAGCGTGGTGGAAATTGACCGCCTGCACTTCCACCGCTTCTCCAGCACGCCGCTCGAGCCCAACGTAGTCATCGCCCAGTGGGATCACAAGGACGGGCGCCTGTACTACTGGTGCAACAATTCGTTCCCCTCTTTTGCCATTCAGTTTTTGGCGCCGCACCTGGGCATTCACATTGACCAGATCCGGGTGCAGACTTTCGACATCGGCGGCAGCTTCGGCATCAAGATCACCAACTACACGCAGATGGCGGTGTGCGCGCTGGCCTCACGGAAGTGCGGCGGGCGGCCCATCAAGTGGGTAGAAACGCGCACCGAGCACATGCTCTCCAGCGCCCACGGAAACGAGCGCACATTTCTTAATACACGCGTGGCACTGGACAAAAACGGCGTGATCACCGCGATCGAATCGCGCCACATTGACGACTGCGGCGCCTACCCGCGCTACGAGCCGCTGGGCTGCGTCATCTGGTCGCAGGTGTTTCCCGGCGTGTATCGCTTCAGAAACGCGAAGATTGACTTTACCCAGGTGATGACCAATAAATGCCCGGTTGGCCCCAATCGCGGCTACTCGCGCATGCAGCACCTGTGGTTTCTGGAGCGCATCTGCGACATTTGCGCCCACGAGCTGAAAATTCCCGCGGATGAGATGCGCCTGCGCAACTACATCCGTCCGGAAGAGATGCCCTACACCACGCCCAACGGCTGCGTGTACGACTCGGGCAACTACCCCAAGATGCTGGAGCTGGCGAAGAAGCTGATTGGGTGGGACGAATGGAAACGCAAGCAGGCGGAGGCGCGCAGAGATGGCCGGCTGATCGGAATTGGCATCGGCACCACGCTCGATTCCGGCACCAATAATTTTGGGCAATCGCAGATTGTGAATCCCTACGCGCCCTTTTCCGGCAACTCGCAGGGGGCCAACGTCAAGCTCGATATCTACGGCGAGATCGTGGTGGCGGTGGGCTCCTGTCCGCAGGGCCAGGGACACGAAACCACGGCGGCGCAGATTGTGGCCGACGTGCTCAAGGTTACGCCCGACCTGATCACGGTGCGCACCGGCTTCGACACCGAACGCAACGTGCACACCGGCTTCTCCGGCACCTACGCCAGCCAGTTCGCGGTGTCGGGCTTGTCGGCGGTGCACGGCGCGGCGCAGAAGCTGAGAAGAGAAATGCTGCGCCTGGCGGCCTTCTCCCTCAACGCGAAGGAAGAGGAACTGGAGTTCGGCATCGGCGCCCAGGGGCCCGAGGTGCGGGTGCGTGGCAGCGAGCGCAGCATTCCCTATGGCGGCCTGGCCAACATCGTCAACGTGAACAGCGCGGTGCTGCCGGAAGAGTTGCACGAAATCACCCTGAACTGCCGCTACATCTGGCGCGCACCTTTTAAGGTGCCGGATAAAGTGAAGAAGTACGGCAATCTCACGCTGACCTACGCTTCGCAGCTGCACATTGCGGTGGTGGAGGTGGACGGCGACACCTGCGTGCCGCGCATTCTTGATTACGTTGCGGTGGATGACTGCGGCACGGTGATCAATCCGCCCATCGTGGAAGGGCAAGTTTATGGAGCCACGGCGCACGGCATCGGCGCGGCGCTGATGGAGGGCTGCTTCTACGACGAAGTGGGCAACATGCTGACTTCGACCTTCAGCGATTACACGCCAATCACCGCGGTGAACATGCCCAACGTGAAGTTTGGCGATATCCAGACGCCCTCGCCGCACAGCTTCAACGGCGCCAAAGGCATGGGGGAAGGCGGGGCGGCGCCGATACATACGCTTTCCGCCGCGCTGCAGGATGCGTTGTTTGACAAGGGCATCATCATTGTCGATTCGTTCAACAACGGCGACCGTGTTTTCCAGTTGCTGCAGCAGGCGGGCAAGACCAGGAAGCCGGCGCGAGTAAAACCGCGCGCGGTGCCGGCGTAGGGCCGCGGATGTAGCGGCGCCGGCCAGCAGCCAGGAGCTAGAAGCTATTTTGCGGGTCTGCATCATAGGTTGTGGGGCCATCGGCAGCCTGTACGCCGCGCACCTGGCGCGGGTGGCCGAGGTTTACGCCTTCGTGCGACGAGGCGACCACGCCGAGGCGCTGAACCAGCATGGCTTGCGTGTGAGCAGCACGTCGCCGGCGCACAACTTCACGGCCAAGTTGCAGGCGAGCGCGAATGCGCGTGAATTGCCGCAATTCGACCTGGGCATCGTGGCCTGCAAGGCGACGCAGACGGAAGAAGCCTTTGCTCCGGTGGGACGTCTGTTCGATAAGGGCGCGGTGATTTCCGCGCAAAACGGCCTGGGCAGCGAGGAAATCATTGCAGCGCATACGCGCGGCTGGGTGATCCGCGGCACCACCTTCATGAGCGGCACGCGCCACAGCGACACGCACGTGCAGTACGAACTCGATACCGCCACCTGGATTGGTCCATTTGAGCCGCGGGGGACGCCCTACAGCGCTGTGCAGCAGGCGGCAGAGCTGATCGTGGCTGGGGGGCTGAAAGCGGAGGCGCTGAAGGATGCGCGTCCGGCGCAGTGGTCGAAGCTGATATTCAACTCCTCGGTGAATGCGGCCTCGGCGTTGACCGAGCTGCCGCACTCGCCCCATTTTTCTGCGGAGCGCGAATTTTCCGACCTCGGCCACCTGCTGCACGCACTGATTGAAGAGGGCAAAAACGTGGCCGCGGCGGCCGGAGTGGAGCTGCACGAGGATCCCTGGGAGATGAACAAGATTGGCGCGCAAACCAATCATCCGCCTTCCATGCTCTACGACATCCGGCGCCATCTGCCGACGGAGATTGATTTTCTATGCGGGGCGATTGCCCGCGAGGCGCAGCGCGCCGGGGTGCCCGCTCCGCTGCACACCGCCATGTACCGGCTGATCAAGGCGAAGGAAGCTTCGTGGGGTTTCAGCGACGAGAACCGGGCCGTGGCGGCGCCCAAAATGCCAGCGGCTGCACCATCCCACTAAGGAGGACGCATGATCTCAAACAAGAGCTGGTTAACCTGCCTGGTATTGCTGGGCACGGTGATTGCCGTCGCGGCCCAGAAGCCAACCGGCACGCAGCGTTTTGCGGGAACCTGGAATGCAAAATTTCAGGGCAACACTTTTACCACGCTGAAGCTGTCGGTCAGAGATAACCAACTGACTGGTTCGATGACCGGCGCCAACATCAACATGGACAAGGAAGGGAACTTGACCTCGGCGCAGGAGACGGACGACGAGGGCCAGATCAGGGATGTTAAGCTCACCGGAGATACTCTTTTGTTTACCACGAAAAATGAGGATACCGGGGAGGCTATCAACTGGAAGATGCGTCTGACCAACGAACACGAGGGCGAGTTGCTCCTGGTTGTTCCGGAACCGCACGTCGGCATTCCCACTCCCCGGCCTTGGAAAATCACACGCCAGATTCCTCATCCCTGAGATGCCCTATCCCGTTGACAAATCGAAACTCGAGCGCATGCGCGCCCTCATGAAGGAGCGCGGGCTGAGCGCGCTGGTGGTGCGCGCGCCAGACAACGTTCTGTATCTCACCAACTACTGGTGCATGAAGGGCTACGACGCGGTGGTGTTTCCGCGCGAAGGCGAGCCTACGCTCATCGCGCTGGAGCCGCAGCAGGCCGATGCCGAGCGCAACTCGTGGACAAAGGACTTGCGTCTGTTCAAGGGGTACGACGAGCGGGACCCGCGCCCGCCCCAGTACCGCGCCCTCGATGTTGCCCTGCAGGTGATCAAGGAGAAGGATCTGGGCGATAAGGTCGGCCTGGAGCTGAATATGGGCACGCAGAGCGCCGACCGCATGGTGGGCGAGCCGACCACGCCCACGCAGACGTTTTTCGACGCCTTCAAGAAAGTCGCCCGGGAAGTGGTGGACGGCACCCCAGTGCTGGTGGAGGCCCGCGCCATCAAGACGGCGCAGGAGATCGAGCGCATGCGCCTGGCCAACGAATTGGCGGCGCTGGCCATGGAATACACGCGCGAGCACATGCGCCCCGGCATGAAGGAGAGCGAAGTGGGCGCGATGTATGAGGGCTACGTGCACAGCATCGGCGTCGGCTACCAGGGCAAGGTGGAGATGGCGCGCGCCTTCACCCTGGTGTGGTCCGGGCCGGGGATTCGCACCTTCACCGCCACCGGCGACCGCCCCATTCAGAAAAACGAGCCTACCCTGTTCGAAATCTGGGTGTGCGCCGACGGCTACTGGACGGATTTGACTAAGAACGCCTGCCCGGGCGAATTAACGAAGGAGTATCAGAAGCTGCTCGAATTGCTGCTGAAGGTGTTCAATGAAGCGGTGAGCTACGCGCGTGAGGGCGCCGATTTTCCCGGGCTGGACCGGTTGATTCGCGCCCGCATCGCCGAGGGCGGATATCCCGGGCAGCCTTCGCATCCCATCTGCCACGGGGTGGGAGCGCGGGCGCACGAGCCGCCCTACGCCCACCAGGCGGGAACCGGCACGATGCGCAAAGGCATGGTGCTGGCGATCGAGCCGGGAATTTACTGGCCTCAGGGCGGCGGCCTGCGGCTGGAGGATAACTTCCTGATCACCGACAAGGGAACCGAGAAGTTGTGCACGTATCCGGATGACTTCCGGCTGGCAGGGGCTCGGGTTTAAAACAACTTCAGCGTTTCGAGAGAAATTGCAGCCAGTCAGCTAGCCAGCTATACTGCAACCCGCTTCTCGACTGACACCAATCGCATGGCCGCCCCGCAAAAGAAGGAAACAGGCATTCCCGCCAAGCTGGCCGAACGCATCCTGGCCGAGGTGGATGAGCAGCAGCTCGTCTCCATGTGCTGCGACGTCATCAACATTCCCAGTCCCACGGGAGAAGAAGGGCGCATGGCGGAGTACATGAAGGCCGCGTTGGAGGGGATTGGCCTGAACGTCACCTGGCAGGAGGTGGAAGAGGGCCGCGCCAACGTGATCGGGCGCTGGGAGGGCGAAGGCGAGGGCAAGAGCCTGATGTTCAACGGCCACATGGATACCTCCAACACCGGCGACGAGCCCTTCCTCACCGGCCTGGGCTATAAGCCGAAGGCCGTGATCAAGAGCGGGTTTATCTACGGCCTGGGCATCTACAACATGAAAGGCGCGCTGGTGTGCTACACGCAGGCGGTGCGGGCGCTGAAGCGGGCTGGGGTAAAGCTGGACGGCGACATCATCATCGGCGCCGTGGCCGGCGAAATAGAAAAGACGCAGTGGGGCGAGTACAAGGGCAGGCAGTATCGCGGCTACGGCGTGGGCACGCACTACATGGTGAATCACGGCGTGCTGCCCGACATGTGCATTCTGGGCGAGCCTACCGACATGAACGTGGTGCTGGAACACTTTGGGTCGCTCTGGGTGAGGATCTCCACCCACGGCATCTACGTGCACAGCGCTTTCGCCGAAGGCCGGGCGCAGCAGACTTCCACGCGGCGCATGAAAGATGTTCTGGACGCGGTGCTGAAGTGGACGGAGCAGTGGGAAAGAAAAACTGCCTATGGTGGGCATCAGGGCGTGGCCAATATCGGCTGCCTGCAGGCGGGGTATCCGTGGCGGGTGAGCCGCACCCCCGACCGCGCCGATCTATTTCTCGATCTGCGCGTACCCCCAACCATGGCGCTGCAAACGGCGCGGCGTGCGGCGCGCTCGCTGTTTCGCGAGCTACAGAAGAAACATCCCGACTACGGGCTGGAGTTTGAAACCTTCGTTTCCGTGCCGGGGGCCACAATTCCCGCCGACCACCCCATGGTGAAGGCGATTGAAGCTAGCCACCAGCGGGTGACGGGCAAGCTGCCGGGGCACGATACCGTGCTGTGGTGCTCCGATGCCTCGGTGATGACGCGCTTCGCCATTGACACCGTGAACTATGGTCCATCGAGCGGGCC